>JACCZP010000364.1 GCA_013695885.1 Thermoleophilaceae bacterium
CGGTGAAGCGATCGGCGATCTCGGCGTCGTAGCGCGCGCCATAGAGCATCGGACGGGGGTTGTCGGACATGCCGCCGTCCACCGCGACGTAGGTGCGTATGCCTCGTACCTCCTTGACCGTCCCCACCGTGTAGAGCGTCACGCCCGCGTTGCCGACGATCGAGCGGCCCGGCTCGCAGAGCACGATGACTCCGTCGGGGGCCGAGCCCACCAGGGCGTCGGCGTACTCGCCGAGCCCCGGCGGCTCGCGCTCGCCGGTGTAGGCGATGCCCAGGCCCCCGCCGAGGTTCAGCAGCGGGTAGGAGCCCATGCCGGACAGGACCTCGGCCAGACGCTCGAAGGGCGCGACGTCGAAGATCTGCGAGCCGAGGTGGGCGTGCAGCCCGCGCAGCTCGAGCCCGGGCGCGCCCCGGAGGCGCTCGACCGCCGCTGGCACCTCGGCCAACCCGAAGCCGAACTTGGAGTCCTCCTGGCCGGTGGAGATCGAGGCGTGGGTGTCGGGCTGGATGCCCGGCGTCACCCGCAGCATCACCCGCTGCGGGTGCTCCCGCTCGGCCGTCAGGCGCTCGAGGCGATCGATCTCGTCGAAGGAGTCCACCACGAGGTGGCCCACGCCCGTCTCGAGCGCGTAGCGCAGCTCGGCCTCGGTCTTGTTGTTGCCGTGCATGAACAGCCGCTCGGGCGCGAAGCCGGCGCGCAGGGCGAGGAACAGCTCTCCGCCCGAGGCCACGTCGCACGAGAGGCCCTCCTCGGCGAGGATGGCCAGCGCCGCCGTGCACGGGAGGGCCTTGCTCGCGAAGACCACCTCGAAGCGCTCGGTACGGGAGCGGAACGCCTCGACGTAGGCCCGTGCCCGGGCGCGGATGTCGTCCTCGGCGTAGACGTAGGCCGGCGTTCCGAGCTCGCGGGCCAGCTCGATCGCGTCGCACCCGCCGATCTCGAGGCGGCCCGAGTCGGTCAGGCGGGCGTCGGCCGGGAAGGCCGGGGAGAGCGTGCGCACTGCCATGATGGCCGGCGATTATGGACCATCCCGAGCCGTCCAAGCCTGCGCTCGGCGTCCGCGAGGGACTCTCCTACGCGCTGTTCCTCCCCGACGGCCGGCCGGACGTCGGTGTCGTCGTGCTCCACGGCGCGGGCTCGGCCAAGGAGAGTCACTTCGACTTCGGGCGGGCCGCTCGGACCCTGGGGATGGCCGCGCTGTGCTTCGACATGCGCGGCCACGGGCGCTCGGAGGGCCGCTTCGGCCCGACCGCCTTCGCCGACGTCCTCGTCATGGCCGACGTCCTGCGTGAGCACGTCCCCGTGGTCGCGCTTCGCGGCTCGAGCATGGGCGGGTTCTGCGCGATCCAGGCCGCCGCGATCGACCCCACGGTGGCCGCGGTGGTGGCCATCTGCCCCGCCCCGGAGGACTTCCTGCTGCGCGGCTTGCGTGATGGCCGCTTCGAGTTCGAGGTCGACGAGCGCCCAACCGAGATGTGGCTCGAGTCGCTCTCCACCCGCCGCGCGGTGGCCTCGCTCGCCGGCCGCACCGCGCTCCTGCTCCTCCACGCCAAGGGCGACGAGCAGGTGCCCTACGCGGTCTCCGAGGAGCTGCACGCGCACGCCGGGGAGCCCAAGCGCCTGCTGCTGTTGCCCGGTGGCCACCACCGCTCCGTGCAGCACGATCCGGAGCTCCAGGAGGTGTCGCTGCGCTTCATCACGCGAGCGGTGGCGCGCCGCGCGGCGTAACCGGGCCCCCGACTACGCCTCCGCCGCGCGCCCCACGCCCCCGGCCCGCCGCGGGACCCCTCTCGCGAGCCACGCCACCCCGGCCGCGACGATGGCCAGGGAGATGAGCTGCGCGAGGGTGAGGCCGGCGACCACCTCCTGGTTGCGGCGGATGAGCTCGATCAGGAAGCGCTCGATGCCCGCCAGCACCAGGTAGAGCGCGAACAGGTTGCCGGTGCCCGGCACGAGGCGGTCACGCAGGCGCCAAAGCAGCAGGACCACGAAGCCCATGGCGACGGTCTCGTACACGGGCGTCGGGTGGACGGGCACGGTGGTAGGCACCTCGCCCTCGGGGTAGGCCATCGCCCACGGCAGCCCGGACGGCACGCCGTAATCGCCGTCCCCCGAGAGCTGGCACGCGATCCGCCCCGCCGCGTAGCCGATGGCCACCGCCGGAGCCACGGCGTCGGCCAGCTCGAGCCCGAGGTACCCGCGCCGTCGCGCCCACAGCCCGACCGCCAGCGCCCCGCCGGCCAGGCCGCCGAAGAACACCAGCCCGGTGCCGGAGAAGACCGAGCCGAGGGGGTCGCGCGAGGCGACCTCCCAGTTCTGGATCAGCCAGTCGACGTGAGCGCCCACCACCCCGCCGATCACGGCGGCGAGCACGAACTCGTACACCCAGTCGACCGGGCGCCCGAGCTCCCTGAACCGCTGCGCAGCGAG
>JACCZP010000008.1 GCA_013695885.1 Thermoleophilaceae bacterium
CTGACCGCCCACATCCTCGGCGGCGCGGTGATCGGGGAGGACGCGTCGAAGGGCGTGATCGACTCGCGCCACCGCGTGTTCGGCTACGAGGGCCTGCTGGTGTGCGACGGCTCGGCGGTGCCCGCCAACGTGGGCGTCAACCCCAGCCTGACCATCACCGCGATGACCGAGCGGGCCATGAGCCTGGTGGACTCGGATGATGACCTCGGCTCCGAGGCATCGGAGCCGTCCTCCGTGCCGGCCTCGCGCGCCGAACCTGCGCCTTCGCCGTCGGGCTAGGGCTACGATCCCCCGGTCGCTGAGGCAGGGAGAGGGTCGGCGGCGTTCTACACAGCTTCATCAAGGAGGAAGGCGTGAGACGATCTCTGCTCGCCGCGGGCGTGACGATCGCGCTCCTGGGCACGGGCGGCGTGGCGTGGGCCGGCCAGGACGACCTCGAGGACGAGAGGTTCAAGGGCGGGGACCGTACGGAGCTCCAGGGCTCCTGCAATATCACCGGGAGCGTCCTCTACCCCGACGAGCCGCTGAAGACGCAGGAGCAGGACCTCACCGTCGGTGTCGAGGCCGACGGCACCTGCGAGGGCACCCTCGACGGAGAGAGCGAGACCTTCAGGGTTCGGGTGCGGGGATACAAGGAGAACGAGCGGTTCGGCTGCGGGCCCGTGAGCATGTCGGAGGGGCCGGCGACGCTCGACGACCTCCCGGGTGAGCTCAACCCCGAGCCCTCGGCGGGCGACGACGAGGACAACAACATCGCCGTCGAGATAACCAGCAACAACCCGACCGGCATGAGGCTCGAGGGTCGAAACGGCGGGAACGCCACGGGCGTCTTCAACATCGACGATCCCGACGGTGTGGTCGAGCGCTGCCAGGACGAGGGCAATCGCAAGATCGACTTCGAGGCGGAGCTCTCGACCGGTCCCGGCACGATCGCGGGCTAGCAGCCCCCGGGCAGCGCCTTCTTCCCGAGCGACGGGCGCCTTCGAGCGCACCCGCCGGCGTTCGGAGCCCGACCTAACCAGCCGGCGGCGCGGCCGCGGGCCGCGCCCGGGCCTTCGCCCACGCGCGCAGCGCGTCGAAGGAAGGCGTCTCGTTGCCGCTCCGACGCACTATCCCGCTGTTCCAGGCCACGCCCCGGCGCGTCTCGAACAGGTGGTAGTAGGTCATCTGGCGCACGAACCCGAACCGTGACGCCAGCTCGAAGGCCTGCGGCAGCCAGCGCGCGCGCACGCCCTCGGGCACGGCCCCGCGGCGCGTGCCCGGCTTGAAGTATCCGAACTCGGTCACGAACACGCCGAGCGGCGCGCCGTCCCGGGCCCGCAACGCCCCGGCGCTCTGCAGTCCGACGAGGGTCGCGTGCAGCCGCGGCAGGCTCGAGAGCCCCACCTCGTCCGGATGCTCGGCCACGGCCGTGCCGGGGGCGGTGCGGAACTGGTAGGGGTGGTGGGCGTAGCCGTCGGCGGTGAGGGTCGGGCAGGGGCGCGAGGGCGCGCCGTCGGGACGCCGGCAGGCCACCTCGCGCAGGAACGCGAGCGGCGCCACCACGCGGCCGCGGAGGCCGTTGGGCGCCGTCTCCCCGATCAGCACCTGCGCGGCCGGGTCCGCGGACTTCACCGCTCCGTAGCCGGCGGCGTACAGGGCCCGGTAGCGAGTGCCCGCCTCGCGCGCACACGTGCGCGCGCGGCAGCGCCCGCCCGGCGAGAGGAAGACCGCCGAGTTCGGCTCATTCCACACCGCGTAGCGATCCACGCGCCCGCGGAAGTGGGAGGCCGCCGCCCGGGCGAAGCGCGCGAGCCGGCGGGGCGCGGGGCGCCGGTAGGAGAGGTAGCGGTCGCCGCCGGGCACGTACGACGGCGTGCCGGTCAACGTGATCTGCACGCGCAGGCCGTTGGCCCGGGCGGCGTTCACGGCCCGGTCGTAGGGGCGCCAGTTCCACCGCACCCGCGAGCCGCGGCGCCGGGCCACAGCCTGGTTGAAGTTCATGAGGATGCGGATCCGGGTGGCGCCCACCTGCCGCGCGCGCGTGAAGGCGGCGCTCGGTCCGAAGCCGTCGCGGGCCACGAAGGTGGCGTCGTCCTGGACGGCGACCTCCATGGCCGCGGGCGGCGGCGGGGCCTGCGCGACGCTCGACGTGGCGGCGCACGCGGTCCCGAGCGCGGTGCACGCCGTCCCGATGGCCAGCAGGCGTCCCCACTTCATCTGCGGCTCCTCTCTCCGTAGCGTGATCGCGACCGGCGGTTCGCCGTGCTCCGCCCGCGCCGGGCCGGCGTCCCCGTGCCCTGGTCCCAACCCCGCGGTGGACCGGAGGTTGCGATTCCCGTTGGTCGCCCGGCTCGCCGCACTTCCCGGCGCGCGGTCGGCGCGCGGTATCATCATCAGGCTCAAGGCGGGCGCCGGTCCTGCGCGCGCGCGATGCACGAGGGATCCTCTTGAACCGCACCAGTCAGCCTTCACGGGCCGCCGGCCTCTACGACCCTGCGAACG
>JACCZP010000011.1 GCA_013695885.1 Thermoleophilaceae bacterium
CGGCGCGCGGTATCATCATCAGGCTCAAGGCGGGCGCCGGTCCTGCGCGCGCGCGATGCACGAGGGATCCTCTTGAACCGCACCAGTCAGCCTTCACGGGCCGCCGGCCTCTACGACCCTGCGAACGAGCACGATGCCTGTGGCGTCGGCTTCGTGGCGCGTCTCGACGGCCGCCCCACCAACGACGTCATCCGCCGCTCGATCACCGCGCTCGACAACCTCGAGCATCGCGGCGCAGCCGGGGCCGACCCCGAGACCGGCGATGGTGGGGGGATCCTCATCCAGATGCCGGACGAGTTCTTCCGGCACACCGTGCGCGCCGAGTTGCCGCACCAGGGGCGCTACGGCGTGGCCGTGTGCTTCCTGCCCCGTCACGACCCGGCGCGCCGCCGGGAGCTCGAGCGGCTGATCACGGAGACCGTCGAGTCGGAGGGCCAGCGGGTAATCGGCTGGCGTGACGTGCCGGTGGACGCCACGCACGCCGGTCGCGTCGCCCGCTCCGTGGCCCCGGTGGTCAAGCACCTGTTCGTGGCCCAGGGCGACGGGCTGGCCGGTGGCCAGGACGCCTTCGAGCGCAAGCTCTACGTCATCCGCCGGCTGGTGGAGCTCGCAGCCGGGGACGACCTGGCGATCCCGTCGTTCTCCTCGCGCACGCTCGTCTACAAGGGGATGCTCAACGCCCGCCAGGTGCCGGGCTACTTCCCCGACCTCCGCGACGAGCGCATGAAGAGCGCGATGGCCATCGTGCACTCGCGCTTCTCCACCAACACGTTCCCGAGCTGGGAGCTTGCCCATCCCTACCGGATCATCGCCCACAACGGCGAGATCAACACGCTGATGGGGAACGTGAACTGGATGCGCGCGCGCGAGTCGGCGCTCGCCTCGCACCTGTTCGGCGACGACCTGGCGAAGACGATGCCGGTCGTGCGCCCCGGCAACTCGGACTCCGCGACCTTCGACAACGTGCTCGAGCTGCTGCTGCTCGCCGGGCGCTCACTGCCCCACGCGCTGATGATGATGATCCCCGAGCCGGACTCCGGGTGGGATGCGATGACCCCCGAGCTGCGCGGCTTCTACCAGTACCACGCGTGCCTCATGGAGCCGTGGGACGGGCCGGCCGCGGTGGCCTTCACCGACGGGCGCATGGTCGGCGCCACGCTCGACCGCAACGGCCTGCGGCCTGGGCGCTGGGTGGAGACCCGCGACGGCCACGTCGTGCTCGCCTCGGAGGCCGGCGTGCTGCCGGTCCAGCCGGACCAGGTGATCCGCAAGGGCCGCCTCGAGCCGGGCAAGCTGTTTGTGGTCGACCTCGAGCGCGGGCGCGTCATGGAGGACCACGAGGTGAAGCAGGAGGTCGCCCGGCGCAAGCCCTACGGCCGCTGGTACGCCGACCGCGCGGTGCGCATCGAGGACCTGCCCGACCGGCCCCCGCGGGTGCCGCGCGTCGAGCCGCTGCGCTCGCGCCAGCTCGCCTTCGGATGGTCGCAGGAGGACCTCCGCGTGCTGCTCGCGCCGATGGCCACCGCCGGCCAGGAGCCGACGGGCTCGATGGGCAACGACGCGGCGCTCGCGGTCTTCTCCGACCGCCAGCCACCGCTGTTCTCCTACTTCAAGCAGCTCTTCGCGCAGGTCACGAACCCGCCGATCGACCCGATCCGCGAGGACATCGTCATGAGCCTGGCGGTGGCGTTCGGCACGGAGGGCAACCTGCTGTACGAGTCGCCCGAGCACGCACACCAGCTCGTCCTCAAGCAGCCGATCCTGCGCAACCCCGAGCTCGAGAAGCTGCGCCGCGTATCCCACGACGTGTTCGCGTCCTCGAGCCTCGACATCACGTGGCCCGTCGCGGAGGGCGCCGAGGGGATGCTCCGCACGCTCGACCAGCTGTGCCGGGCGTCGTCGCGGTGCATGGAGGACGGCGAGAACATCCTCATCCTCACCGACCGCGAGGTGGGCCCCGACCGCGCGCCGCTCCCATCGCTGCTCGCGGTGGCCGCGGTGCACCACCACCTCGTCCGCGAAGGCACGCGCCTGCGCGCCGGCCTCGTGGTCGAGTCAGGGGAGCCGCGGGAGATTCACCACCTCGCCACGCTGCTGGGCTACGGGGCGAGTGCGATCAACCCCTACCTGATGTTCGAGTCGCTGGCCGAGCTCCACGCCGAGGGCCGGCTGCCGGAGGAGCTCTCGCACGTGGACGCCGAGGAGAAGCTCATCAAGGCCATCGGCAAGGGGCTCCTAAAGACCATCTCGAAGATGGGGATCTCCACGATCCAGTCCTACACGGGCGCCCAGATCTTCGAGGCCGTGGGCCTCGACACGCGCCTCGTCGATCGGCACTTCAACGGCACTTCATCACGCGTCGGCGGGGTGGGCGTGGACGTGCTCGCCGAGGAGGCGCTGGCCCGCCACCACCGCGCCTATCCCGGCGTCCACGAGGAGCTGCTGCCGGTGGGCGGTCTCTACACGTGGCGTCGCGACGGCGAGCGCCACATGTGGAACCCCGACACGATCGCCGCCCTCCAGCACTCCGTGCGCGGGGCGGTGGCGCACGGGACCGCAGCCACCAACGGGCGCGGGCCGCACGGCCCGGGCGCCGAGGGCGCCGGCGGTCCCGGTGCCGTCACCGGTAAGGACAACGGCAACGCCGGCGCCACCGGCGCTGCGGTCGCCGGGAACGGCGCGAGCGCGAACGGGACGAACGGCGCGACCGACCCCCAGGCCGGCAACCTCTCCTACGCGGAGTTCGCCCGCCTCGTGAACGAGGAGAACGCCCGCCACGGGATGCTCCGCGGCCTGCTCGAGCTGAAGAAGCGTGATCCCGTGCCGCTCGAGGAGGTCGAGCCCGCGGCGGAGATCGTCAAGCGCTTCACCACCGGGGCGATGAGCTACGGGTCGATCTCCAAGGAGGCGCACGAGACCCTGGCCGTCGCCATGAACCGCATCGGCGGGAGGTCGAACACCGGCGAGGGCGGCGAGGATCCCGCCCGCTTCACGCCCGACCCGAACGGCGACTCGCGGCGCTCGGCGATCAAGCAGGTGGCCTCGGCGCGCTTCGGCGTGACCACCGAGTACCTGGTCAACGCCGACGAGCTCCAGATCAAGATGGCTCAGGGCGCGAAGCCCGGCGAGGGCGGCCAGCTCCCCGGCCACAAGGTCGACGAGGTGATCGGCAAGCTGCGCTTCTCGACGCCCGGCGTCGCGCTCATATCGCCGCCGCCCCATCACGACATCTACTCGATCGAGGACCTCAAGCAGCTGATCTACGACCTGCGCTGCGGCAACCCCCGCGCGCGGGTGTCGGTGAAGCTCGCCGCCGAGCTCGGCGTGGGTACGGTGGCCGCCGGGGTGGCGAAGGCCAACGCCGACCACGTGGTGGTCGCCGGTCACGACGGCGGCACCGGCGCGTCGCCCCTGTCCTCGATCCAATCGGCCGGCGTGCCGTGGGAGATCGGCCTGGCCGAGACCCAGCAGACGCTGGTGCGCAACGACCTGCGCTCGCGCATCACAGTGCAGATCGACGGGCAGATGCGCACCGGGCGCGACGTGTTGGTGGCCGGCCTCCTCGGGGCCGAGGAGATGGGCTTCTCCACCGCCCCGCTCATCGCCCTCGGCTGCATCATGATGCGGGTCTGCCACCTGAACACCTGCCCGGTGGGGATCGCCACGCAGGACCCGGAGCTGCGCAAGCGCTTCCGCGGGTCTCCCGAGCACGTGGTCGAGTACTTCATCCAGGTGGCCGAGGAGGTCCGCGGGCTGATGGCCACGCTCGGCGTCCGCGAGTTCAAGGACCTGATCGGCCGCACCGACTGGCTCGAGCCGAGCCAGGCCATCGAGCACTGGAAGGCTCGTGGGATCGACCTCTCGAACGTGCTCGCGGCGCCGGAGATCGGCATGGACACGCCGCTGTACAAGTGCCGCCCCCAGGAGCCCGTGCTCGACGACGCCATGGACCACGTGCTGATCGAGCACGCCCGCCCCGCCGTGGAGGGCCGCGTGCCCGACGTGCGCATCAAGCACTCGATCCGCAACGTGAACCGCACCGTCGGCGGCCTGCTCTCCTCCTACATCGTGCGCGAGCTCGGCCCCGAGGGGCTGCCCGAGGGGACGATCGACGTGTCCCTCCAGGGGTCGGCCGGCCAGTCGTTCGGAGCGTGGCTCGCCCCGGGGGTCACCCTGTCCATCTGCGGAGAGACCAACGACTACGCGGGCAAGGGGCTGTGCGGCGGCATCCTCGTCGTCCGCCCGCCCGAGGAGGCCGGATACCGGGCCGAGCACAACGTCATCTCCGGCAACACGCTCCTCTACGGCGCCACCGCCGGCCGCGCGTTCTTCAGCGGCCTTGCCGGCGAGCGCTTCGCGGTGCGCAACTCGGGCGCCGGCACGGTGGTCGAAGGCATCGGCGACCACGGGTGCGAGTACATGACCGGCGGTCGCGTGGTCGTGCTCGGCCCGACCGGGCGCAACTTCGCAGCGGGCATGAGCGGAGGGATCGCCTACGTGCTCGACGAGGACGGCGTGTTCGCGGGCCGCTGCAACATGGAGCTCGTCGGCTTCGACGACATCGACGAGGGAGATGCCATCGAGCTCCAGGACCTCGTCCGCGAGCACGCCGAGCGCACGGGCTCGGCGGTGGCCGAGCGCGTGCTGGCCGACTGGGACGAGATCCTTCCGAAGTTCGTCAAGGTCATGCCGCACGACTACAAGCGGGCGCTCGAGGAGGCCGTGAAGGCCGAGCGCGACACGGGCCCGCACGAGGAGGCGGCCCGAGCTCCCGCCGACGCCGAGCACCAGCCGCTGACCGCCTTCGAGCGGTCCGGCGCGTAGCCGCTCCCGGGCCATGGGCGACCTTCGCGGGTTCCTGGACATCGAGCGCGCCAAGGAGCCGAAGCGCGATCCCGGCGAGCGCCTGAGCGACTACCGGCACGTGCTCACCCAGCTCCCGGTGGCCGAGCTGCGCGACCAGGGCGCGCGTTGCATGGACTGTGGCGTGCCCTTCTGCCACGAGGGCTGTCCGCTCGGCAACCTCATCCCGGACTGGAACGACCTGGTCTACCGCGACCGCTGGCGCGAGGCCCTCGACCAGCTCCACGCCACCAACAACTTCCCCGAGCTCACCGGGCAGATCTGCCCGGCGCCGTGCGAGTCGGCCTGCGTGCTCGACATCAACTCGGACGCGGTGACCATCAAGCAGATCGAGCTCGCGATCGTCAACCGCGGCTTCGAGGAGGGCTGGATCGTCGCCGACCCGCCCGAGGAGCGCACCGGCCGGCGCGTGGCCGTCGTGGGCTCCGGTCCCGCCGGGATGGCGGTGGCGGCCGAGCTGAACAAGGCGGGCCACACGGTCGTCGTCTTCGAGCGCGACGAGACGGCCGGCGGCCTGAACCGCTTCGGCGTGCCGGACTTCAAGCTCGAGAAGTGGGTCATCGACCGCCGCATCGCGCTGATGGAGGAGGAGGGCGTCGAGTTCCGCTGTGACGTCGACGTCGGTCGCGACGTCCGGGCGAGCGACCTGCGCCGCGACTACGACGCGGTGGTGGTGGCCACCGGCTCGCGCGTGCCCCGCGGGCTCGAGGCGCCGGGCAGCGACCTCGGCGGCATCCATCGCGCGATGGACTACCTCTACCAGCGCAACCGCTGGGTGGCCGCCCGCGACGGTCGCCCGTTCCGGGACCTCGAGCCTGCCGACATGCCCGGCGGCGAGGAGATCAGCGCCGCGGGCAGGCACGTCGTCGTGGTGGGCGGCGGGGACACGGGGATGGACTGCATCGCCAACGCGCACCGCGAGGGGCCGGCCAGCGTCACCCAGATCGACACCTACGCGCCGGTGCCCGAGGACGGCCGCTACCCGGAGACCCCGTGGCCGGAGGCACCGAAGCGCACGCCCTCCACCTACGCGCTCGACGAGGGCGGCGACCGGCGCTTCGAGAGCACGGTCACCGGGTTCGAGGGCGGTGAGGACGGCCGCGTGGCCCGTGCGCACGTGGCCCACGTGCTGGGCAAGCGCGAGGTGGTGGAGGGCTCGGAGCAGACCGTCCCCGCCGATCTCGTGCTCGTGGCCATCGGCTTCACCCACCCCGAGCACGAGGGTGCGCTCGCCCAGCTGGGCGTCGAGCTCGACGACCGGGGCAACGTGCACACCGAGGGCTGGGAGACCTCGGTGGAGGGCGTCTTCGCCTGCGGCGACGCCCGCCGCGGCCAGTCCCTCACGGTGTGGGCGATCGCCGAGGGGCGCATCTGCGCCGGCGCGGTGGACCACTGGCTGTGCGGCACGGAGGGCATGCTCGAGCGCCAGTCGATCCACGAGGCCACCGCCGGCGAGGGCGTCGTGTTCGGTCCGCCGGCCGAGGCGGTCACGCCAGCGTAGTG
>JACCZP010000015.1 GCA_013695885.1 Thermoleophilaceae bacterium
AGCCCGAGCACGAAGCGCCCTCCGGAGAGGTGATCGAGCGTCATGGCCGCCATCGCCGTGGCCGCCGGTGCGCGCGCCGACATCTGCATGATCGCCGTGCCCAGGCGGAGTCGCTCGGTGTGGGCACCCCACCACGAGAGCGGCGTGAGTGCGTCGGAGCCGTAGGCCTCGGCAGTCCACAGCGAGTCGAACCCGAGGCGGTCGGCCTCCTGGATGAGGTCGAGCGCGCCCTCCGGCGGCCCTCCCTGCCAGTAGCCCATGTTGAGCCCGAGCTTCACGGAGGCGGCACAGTATCGAGCGCCGGTACCCCGCGGCCTGGCCCTTGCCGCGCACGCGGCTCGACCCAGAACCTGGCCGACCTCGAGGCCCTGGGCACCTGAGCGAAGCGGCTGCGCCCCGTCGGGGCTACCCTCAACCACGCATGCTCGAGGGAGTCGCCCGGATCACCCTCGCCGCCGTGCTTGCCGCCGCCGCTGCGCTCAAGGTCGCCGACCCGCGCGCGAGTCAGGCGGCGCTCTCCACCTTCGGGATCGGCACGCCGCCTGTCCGCCGCGCCGCCTTCGTCGCGATCGTCGCGTGGGAGCTCGCACTGGCCGCGGGCGTGGCCGCGGGCCTGGACGTCGCCGCCTTTGCCGCCGCTGGAACGCTCACGGCCTTCGCGGCAGTCCTTCTCCTTGCATTGCGCCGTGGGCGCTCCGGCGCCCCGTGCGCATGCTTCGGGTCGCGCTCGCGGGTCAGCGCGGCCGCTGTCGCGCGCAACCTCGGGCTGGCCGCCGCCTTCGCCGCGCTTCCGTTCGTGCCCGACGCCCGCCTTTCGGCCACGCACTGGCTCGCGCTGGGACTCGGGGTGGCGCTGCTCGGGGTCCTCGGCCTGACCGTCGCGGTGCTGGCCCTCGCGCGGGAGATCGGCGTGCTGCGCCTGGCCATCGGACCCCAGAGCGCGCTCGAGATTCCCGAGGAGGGCCCCGAGCTCGGCAGCCGCACCGACGTCCTCGCGGAGCTCGCCGACGCATCCGAGGACGCCGAGGTGTGGCTGGCGGTCTTCACCTCGGAGGGCTGCCGGGTGTGCCAGGCGCTCGAGCCGGCCGTGGCCCACCTCGCCCGCGACCCGCTCGTGAGCGTGCGCACCTTCGACGAGCGCCGCGACCCCGGCGCCTGGCGGCGCCTCGACGTGCCTGGCAGCCCGTTCGCGGTGGCCCTCGATCGGGACGGCACGGTGCTGGCCAAGGGCACGTTCAACACGCTCCCGCAGCTCGAGGGCGTGGTCGCCACCGCCGAGCGGCGGCTGCGCGAGGCCATCCGTGCCTGATGCCGGGCGGATGACCGACGCGGTGGCGGCCGGTGCCTCGCGGCGAGGCTTCCTGGCGCGGGTGGGCGGCGCGCTCGTCGCCGCCATGACCGGCAGCGCGCTGCTCGCGGCGGCGCGGCCCGACGAGGCCGAGGCCTTCCACTTCTGCGGTCACACCTATACCACCGGCTCCTGCCCCCACCCGCTCGGGCGGGCGCTGCCCCGCGTGGACGCCCGTGGCTACCCGGTGCGCCCGCGCGACGGCAAGCCGGTCGACGACCGAGGCCGGTTGGTGGACGCCCAGCGCCGCCTCGTGGACGAGCGCGGCGTGCCCCTGGGCGACACCGAGGGCGATCCGCTGCCGGCGGTGGAGCGCACCTCCGTGTGCGAGGCGGTGTCCGAGCGATTCGGGTTCGAGACCGCCGTCGACGGGTCCTGGTACCGCTGCTGCAACGGCCGGGTGCGCAAGCTGATGGACTGCTGCGCGCGCCGGAGCACGCGCATCAACGGTGACCGGGCCCTGCCCGGCTACTGCTACTCCGGCCGCAAGGTCTTCTGCGTCATGTACTACGACACCAAGGTGCCGTGTTGAGCCCGCTCGAGATCTCCCTGGTGGCGGCCGCCCTCGTCGCAGGCCTGACCGGTGCGTGGTCGCCGTGCGGACTCTCGATGGTGGAGACGATCGGCCCGACCGGGCACGAGGGAGGACGGCGCACGACGGCGGCCGCATGCCTCACCTTCACGGCCGGGGCCCTCGTGGGCGGCGTGGTCATCTTCGGGTCCCTCTCCCTGCTGGGGGCGTGGCTCGGGGGCGGGCACGTCGCCCTCGCCGCCGCCGCCGGGGTGGCTGCGCTCGCCGCGGTGGGGGAGGCACGCGCGGTGCGGATCGTGCCCCAGATCCGCCGCCAGGTGCCCGAGACGTGGCGCCGGACCATGCCGCTGCCGGTGGCGGCCGGGCTCTACGGCGTACTGCTCGGGCTCGGGTTCACGACGTTCGTCCTCACCCTCGCGGTGTGGGTGCTCGCGGGCTTCAGCGTCGCTCTCGGCAACCCGGTGATCGGAGCGCTCGTGGGGGTCGCCTTCGGGCTCGGGCGTGCGCTCCCCGTCGCGGTGATGGCCCCTCTGGCGGGCGCCCCGACCGGCCTGCGGCTCACCGAGCTCATGGCCGAGCGGCCGGGGATTCTGAGGGGCTTTCGCACCGTCGACGCGCTGGCGCTGTCGGCGTGCGCGGTCGCGGTCGCCGTGTGAGCGCGCCGAGACGCGGGTCGCGGGGGCCACCCCAGCCGTTAGGTTGGGCCCACGGCTCCCTCGTGGGGGCCGCAGGCCGACGCAGGTCCAGCCACAGCCGGAGGTTCGGATGAGCACGGACGGGGCCCATGCGGGTGCGGAGGAGATGGACGTCGGCAAAGCGCTCGGGACCGACTACATGCTCATCCGCGACCAGCTCACCGAGGCCGAGGTCGACTACCTCGAGCGTACGCGCAGCTACGTCGACGACGAGGTGCTCCCCGTCATCGGCGACTACTGGGACCGGGCCGAGTTGCCGTGGGAGCTCATGCGACGGCTCGGGGAGCTCGGGCTCGTCGGAGACGGGATCGAGGGCTACGGCTGCCCGGAGATGAGCCCGGTGGCGGCGGGCCTCGTGAACATGGAGGTGAACCGCGGCGACGGCAGCCTCGGCACCTTCCTCGGCGTGCAGGCCGGGCTGACCATGCGCTCGATCGCCATGTTCGGCACCGAGGACCAGAAGGAGCAGTGGCTGCCGGAGATGGCGCGTGTCGAGAAGATCGGCGCATTTGCGCTGACCGAGCCCGAGCACGGCTCCGACTCGATCGCGCTCGAGACCACCGCCCGCCGCGACGGCGATGAGTGGGTGCTCGACGGGGCCAAGCGCTGGATCGGGAACGGCACGGTCGCCGACGTGACCGTGGTCTGGGCCCGCGACACCGAGGACGACGAGGTCAAGGGCTTCATCGTGGAGAAGGACACACCCGGCTACGAGGCGAGCGTCATCGCCGGCAAGGTGCCCGTGCGTGCCGTGTGGCAGGCCGACATCTCGCTGGAGGGCGTACGCGTGCCCGGGGAGAACCGGTTGCCCGGTGCCAATTCCTTCAAGGACGCCGGCAAGGTGCTCGCTGCCACCCGCAACCTCTGCGCGTGGGCCGCCCTCGGACACGCGGTGGCCGCCTATGACAGCGCTCTCGCCTACTCGAAGCAGCGCCACCAGTTCGGCAAGCCGATCTGCTCCTTCCAGCTCGTGCAGGAGAAGCTCGTGAAGATGCTGGCCGAGGTCACTTCCATGCAGCTCTACTGCATGCGCATCGCCCGTCTGAACGAGGAGGGCGGCATGAGGGACACGATCGCCGGGCTCGCGAAGATGAACAACACGAACAAGGCGCGGCAGGTGATCGCCCAGGCGCGCGACCTGCTCGGCGGGAACGGCGTCCTGCTCGACTACCACGTCATGCGCCACATGGCCGACATCGAGGCCATCCACACCTTCGAGGGCACGGAGACGATCCAGACCCTGATCGTCGGGCGCGACATCACGGGCGTGAGCGCCTTTGCGTGAGGTCGCCCTCGGCGACCTCCGCCAGCCTACGGTGGAGCCGGTCGCCTAACCGCTGAGAGGTCGGGCGAGCTCTACGGCCTGCCGAACCGGAGCGGCCCGGTTATCACCAGACGTTGCCCGGGCCCACACGACCCTCGGCTGAAGCCGCCGTGGATCCGCCCGCTCTCTGGGGGAGGCCCTCGAGTAGACCCGCCGCCTTACTCAAGTCCCTGTCGATTCCATCGAGGACGTTGGGGACGGGCTGGGTCTTGCCCGGAATCTCGGTGACGGCCGAGATGACCGTCGCCAGCGTCTGGTTGACCCGGCTCAGCGCGAGCGCGATCACGATGAGATAGCCCGCGATCACGATCACGGCTACCAGTACGAGGATCAGCAGCACGACAACGGCAGCTGTCATAGCTCTCCCTTCACAGAATCTTGCCGAGTGCCGCGCCGTACCGGTCGATCCGGGTACCGGTGTCGCCGACTAGCCGCTGCGTCGTTGGCAGGTCGTCCACCGCGTCGAGGAGTGAGACGAGGGAGGCGCTCCGGGCCCGGAGCCCGACGGCCGTCCTCTCGATCTCCCTGACCGGCACCATCACTCGCTGGAATAGCGCGACCACGACCGGGACGACCACCAGCAGCAGCAGCACATTGCCGATCCACAGGAGTGCCACCATCAGCGCCTCGCCGCCAGCTCGGCCTTCTCGGCCACTCCCGAGAGAACCTCCACGATGGCCCTGAGCCGCGTGTTGATGACGGGCGCACCCACCTTGAGGATGCCCAGGTCCTTCTCGATCTGTCCGACCTGACCGTCCACCCTGGCGAGCGTGTCGGCGATCGAGTGAAGCCGACCGGCGAGCAGATGGAGGAAGCCCCCAAGTACGGCCACGAGAGCCACGATCTCGAGAATGCTCAGGACTATCAGCAGCGCGGTCATTGCCTTGAGAGGTAGTCGTCGTGGACAACGGCTTCCGCCTTGATCTGGTTCAAGACCGCCGCGGTCGTCAGGAGATCCCTGATCTTGGCGGTGTTGGCCGCCACTCCTTCTCCGGCGCCGACCAGAGGGGTGACCCCCGACTCGATGGCGCACACCTGGCGGTAGAGAAACGCCAGCAGAGCAGCCACCACGACGAGTACTACCGCGCCAAGGGCCAGAGCGACCCACCACACGCTGGTGTCTTCCACTGCCTTATCCCCCCGTCAAAGTTCGCCGCGCGGCCACGGCACCCTCGAGCACCCTAACCGCGGAGTTGTTCACGTCGTCCACCTTGTGGAGCGAAGCCGTGGCCTGCTGTACATGCTCGAGCGCCGTGAAGGTCTCGGCCGCCCGGGAGGCGATGCGCGAGGCCAGAGTCGCGAGCAGAATGACAAGCACTGCGACCACGACGACCACCAAGGCGCCGACGATGAACCCCACGTACCAGCCAGTAGACATCTGCGCTTCGATAAGCACGATCATGTGCGCATCCCCCCTCCGGAACGGCACCTTAACACGAGCGGGCCCCGCGTGTGTCAACAACTTTCGGCTACGACAGTCGGGCGCCACACACCAAGGTCCGAGCCCGGATCAAGGTAGGGCCCTACAACTACTCGGCCTGGACCGAGCTGGAGCGGGGCCGCACCGTCCGGGGGTCGACTGCGGCTGAGGCGAGCGGCGGCCGGCGGTTCACCTACGCTCCGCGGGTGACCAGGGCCGCCCCCATCGAGGAACGCGAGCGCCCGGCTGAACCCGGCCTCGCCGACCTGACCGCCGAGCTCCGCGAGCGCCTCGCGAAGGTCCGCGCCGGGGGGGAGGAGCGCTCCCGCGAGCGCCATCTCTCCCGCGGCAAGCTGCTCGTCCGCGACCGCGTCGACCGCCTGCTCGACCCCGGCTCTCCCTTCCTCGAGCTCTCGCCGCTGGCCGCCTGGGACATGTACGACGATTGGGTCCCGTCCGCCGGGATCGTCACCGGCGTCGGGCGGATCGAGGGCGTCGACTGCGTCGTCGTGGCCAACGACGCGACCGTGAAGGGCGGCACCTACTACCCGGTCACGGTCAAGAAGCATCTGCGCGCGCAGGAGGTGGCGGCGAGGAACCGGCTGCCGTGCGTGTACCTCGTGGACTCCGGCGGGGCGTTCCTCCCGCGCCAGGAGGAGGTCTTCCCCGACGCCGATCACTTCGGGCGCATCTTCTTCAACCAGGCCACGATGTCGGGCGCCGGCATCCCGCAGCTCTCCGCGGTTATGGGCTCGTGCACCGCGGGCGGTGCCTACGTGCCCGCGATGTCCGACGAGACCGTGATCGTCCGTGAGCAGGGCACGATCTTCCTGGGCGGTCCCCCACTCGTGAAGGCGGCCACCGGGGAGGAGGTGAGCGCCGAGGAGCTCGGAGGGGGGGAGGCCCACGCGCGGCGGTCGGGGGTCGTGGATCACCTGGTAGAGGACGACGACGAGGCGCTCCTCCTCCTGCGCACGATCGTCAAGAACCTCGGTCGGCGGCGCAAGGACCCGCCGTTCGAGCTGGCCGAGCCCGAGGACCCGCGGGAGGACCCGGCGTCCATCTACGACGTCGTGCCGGCCGACCTGCGAACGCCCTACGACGTGCGCGAGGTGCTGTGGCGGATCGTCGACGGCGGGCGCCTCCAGGAGTTCAAGCGGCTCTACGGCGAGACGCTCGTGTGCGGGTTCGCCCATGTGTGGGGCCATCCGGTGGGGATCGTGGCCAACAACGGGATCCTCTTCGGCGAGTCCGCGCAGAAGGGCGCCCACTTCGTCGAGCTGTGCAACCAGCGCCGGATCCCGCTGCTCTTCCTCCAGAACATCGCCGGCTTCATGGTCGGGCGCGAGTACGAGACCGGAGGCATCGCCAAGGACGGCGCGAAGATGGTCACCGCGGTGGCCTGCTCGACCGTCCCCAAGCTCACCGTGGTCATCGGCGGCTCGTTCGGGGCCGGCAACTACGCGATGTGCGGGCGCGCCTACGACCCGCGCTTCCTGTGGATGTGGCCGAACGCCCGCATCTCGGTGATGGGCGGCGAGCAGGCCGCGAGCGTGCTGGCCACCGTGCGACGCGACGCGCTCGAGGCCCGCGGCGAGGATTGGACCGATGAGGAGGAGGAGCGCTTCAGAGCCCCGATCCGCGAGCAGTTCGAGCGCGAGGGCTCGCCCTACCACTCCACGGCGCGCCTGTGGGACGACGGCGTGATCGACCCCGGGGACACCCGCCGCGTGGTGGCCCTCGGCCTCTCCGCCGCGGCCAATGCGCCGATCGAGCCGGCCTCCTACGGCGTCTTCCGAATGTGACCGGGTTCCGGAGCGTCCTCGTCGCCAACCGCGGCGAGATCGCGCGGCGGGTGATCAGGGCGGCGCGCACGCTCGGCCTGCGCACCGTGGCCGTGTACTCCGACGCCGACCGCACTGCGCCGCACGTCCGCGAGGCCGACGAGGCGCTGAGAATCGGACCGGCCGAGGCCGCGGCGTCGTACCTATCGATCGACGCCGTGCTCGGCGCCGCGCGGCGGGCCGGCGCCGAAGCCCTCCATCCCGGCTACGGGTTCCTGGCCGAGAGCGCCGACCTCGCGCGCGCGTGCGTAGATGCGGACGTCGTGTTCGTGGGCCCCTCGCCGGAGGCGATGGAGCGGATGGGGCGCAAGACCGAGGCCCGGGCGATGGCGCGCGCCGCGGGCGTGCCGGTTGTGCCGGGGGTCGAGCTGGGCGCGAACGGCCAGGCGCCCGACCTCGGGGAGGTCGGCTGGCCGGTGATGGTCAAGGCCTCGTCGGGGGGAGGGGGAAAGGGGATGCGGGCGGTCCGCGACCGTCAGGAGCTCGACGACGCGATCGCCGGCGCCCGTCGCGAGGCCGTGTCCGCCTTCGGCGAGGGGACGCTGCTCGTCGAGCGGCTGCTCGAGCGCCCGCGCCACGTCGAGGTGCAGGTGCTGGGCGACGCGCCAGGCAACGTCGTCCACCTCGGCGAGCGCGACTGCTCGGTGCAGCGCCGCCATCAGAAGGTGGTGGAGGAGGCGCCCGCGCCGACGATCTCCGACGGCGTCCGCGAGGAGCTTTGCCGGGCTGCGGTCCGCCTGGCACGGGAGGTGGGCTACGTCGGCGCGGGGACGGTCGAGTTCGTGGTCGAAGGGGACGACTTCTTCTTCCTCGAGATGAACACCCGCCTCCAGGTGGAGCATCCGGTCACCGAGGAGGTGTGTGGGATCGACCTCGTCGAGTGGCAGCTGCGCGTGGCCGCCGGCGAGGCCATCCCGTTCGCCCAGGAGGAGATCTCCGCGCGCGGCCACGCCATCGAGGCGCGCGTCTACGCCGAGGACCCGGCCAACGGCTTCCTTCCCCAGGCGGGCACGGCCTCCGCGGTGCGCTGGCCGTCGCACGCCCGGGTCGAGGCGGCGCTCGAGGCCGGTCAGGAGGTCGGTACCTGGTACGACCCGATGGTGGCGAAGATCGTCGCCCGAGGGCCCGACCGCGAGGCGGCCCGGGAGGCGCTCCTCCGGGCCCTCGACCAGACCGCCGTGTTCGGCCTGACCACCAACCTCGGGTTCCTGCGCCGGCTCGTGGCCTCCGAGGCCTTCGAGCGTGCGGAGATCGACACGGCGTGGCTTGACGCCGGGGGCGATCTGGCCGCACCGGAGTCGCCGCAGTCGGCGGCCCGGGCGGCAGCCTGGGCGCGGGCCGCGCGACCGCCGGCCGACCCGCGCGAGCCGTTCTCCGCCCGCGACGGCTGGCGGCTGGCCGGCCCCCCGGCGCCGCTCCGGATCCCGCTGGTCTGCGAGGAGGCGCGCCGCGACGTCACTGTCCGCCCGGACGCGGGCACGGTCGAGGACGCGGAGGGCATGGCATCGGTACGCGAGCTGTCCTACGACGGCGAGCGCCTGGTGCTCGAGCTCGACGGCCGGAGCGAGGTTTTCCACCTGCACGAGCGCCCGGACGCCATCGAGGTCGTGCACCGCGGCGAGAGCCATGTCTTCCTGGACCCCGAGCTGCTCGCAGAGCAGAACCGAAGCGAGGCGGGGGAGGGGTCCCTACTCGCCACCATGCCGGGCACCGTTCTGCGCGTCGAGGTCGCGCCGGGCGAGGAGGTCTCCAAGGGCCAGACCCTCGTGGTGCTCGAGGCGATGAAGATGGAGCTGTCGGTCACCGCGCCGTTCGGCGGCGTGGTGGAGAGTGTGGGGGTGTCGGTCGGCGATCGCGTGCCGGTGGGTCAGCTCCTCGCGGAAGTGGGGGAGGCCGGCGGCGGTCGAGACGTCACCTGACCACCGGATAGGTGGTCAGACTGCCGTTCCTGGCCCCAGGGGCCAGGCGGAGCGTGAGCGCACCGGCGCTGGGCGCCCACCCCGTGCGCTACGGTCCCGCGCCGCTGTGCGGGCGATGCAGATAACCGAGCACACCGGTCCCGAGTCGGCGCTCGAGCGCAGCGACGTCCCCGAGCCGGAGCCCTGGCACTCGCTCGCGCCCGACCATCCCGGCGTGGTCGTGGACGTCCGCGCCGCGGGGGTCTCCTTCCCCGAGGTCCTCCAGACGCGCGGCGAGTACCAGATCAACCCCGACCTCCCGTTCGTGCCCGGGAGCGAGGTGGCCGGGATCGTGCGCAGCGCACCCGACGATGCCGAGGTCGCCGAAGGCGACCGCGTCGCCGCGTTCTGCATGCTCGGAGGCTTCGCCGAGGTCGCGGTGGCGCCGTCTTTCTTCGCCTTTCCCCTGTCCGAGGAGCTCGACTTCGCCCAGGGCGCCGGTCTGATCCTCAACTACCACACCGCGTGGTTCGCGCTGATGCTGCGCGGCCGTCTGACCGAGGGCGAGACCGTGCTGGTGCACGGCGCCGCCGGGGGAGTGGGCACCGCCGTGATCCAGGTGGCCAAGGGCGCCGGCGCGCGGGTGATCGGGGTGGTCTCGAACGACGAGAAGGAGCGCGTGGCCCGCGAGGCCGGAGCCGACGATGTCGTGCGATCGGACGGCGCGTGGAAGGACGAGGCGCAGGAGCTCACGGGCGGCGGCGTCGACGTGGTGATCGACCCGGTGGGCGGCGATCGCTTCACCGACAGCCTGCGCGCCCTGCGCGAGGACGGCCGGCTCGTGGTCATCGGCTTCACCGGCGGCTCGATCCCCGAGGTGAAGGTGAACCGATTGCTCCTGAACAACACCGAGGTGATCGGCGCGGGCTGGGGCGCCTACGTGCTGGGAAGGCCCGACCTGACCCGCGAGATCGGAGGGGAGATCGGCCGGCTGGTGGGCGAGGGCTTCGTGCGTCCCACGGTCGGCGCCCGCTACCCGCTCGACCGTGCGGGCGAGGCGCTGGCGCTCCTCGACGGGCGCGGAGCCACCGGGAAGGTCGTGCTCGAGGTGGGGGAGGGCTGACGCCGGCGAGGAGCGCCTCTCCTCGACGTGGGCCAACTCGCTGACCTCCCTGCCGGTCAGCTTCCAGGCCGGTTCGCGCGAAGGCTCCTAGCCTAGGGGGCGTCCGCACCCTCATCGCCCGCCTCGGGGCTCGTCATGGACTCCTGCCGCAGGTGGGCGGCCCGTGCGACAGAGTGGGCGGCGACGGGGGTGGTGAGCAGCAAGAAGGCGGCGATGAGCAGGGCGCGGTAGGCGCTCGTTCGCTCGTCGGCCACGATCGCCGCTGCGGCCAGGATGGCGATGACCCCGAACACCACGGTCTTGCTCGAGGCGTGTAGCTGGGTGTAGACGTCCGGCATCCTCAGCAGTCCGTACACGCCGATGCTCATCACGGCGACCCCGACCACGACGAGCACGTCGGCCGCTCCGGCGCGAAGGGCCTCGGTCACGAGAAGACACGCCCCTCGCCGTAGTAGCGCGACGCGGCCAGCGTGGCGACGAAGGACAGCAGTGCGAGGATCAGCGCCGCGTCGAGGTAATACGACACCTCGCGGAAGCTCGAGAACAGCACGAGCAGGGCCGTGATAATCAGCACCACCATGTCGAGGGCGACGATGCGACTCGCCGTCGACGGAGTACGGATGACGGCGATGACGCCCACGAGGAGCAGGACGCTCATCCAGGTGATCGCTGCGTAGACGAGGAGCGTGTGCACGATGCCGGGCTCAGGGAAAGACGCGCCGCTGATGACGGCGGTAGAGCTTGCGATGGTGCTCGCGGACGGCGTCGGGGTCGTGAGCGTCGATGACGTGGAACAGCATCACCCGCCGCTCCCAGTCGACGTCGAGGAGCAGCTCGCCCGGCGACAGGGTGGCGGCGAGCCCGGAGACGGCCACACCGGCCTCGGTTCGGTCCTCGATCGGCACCGCGACGACCCCCGGAGCACCCAGCGGTCGCAGGCCGAGGATGATGAGGGCGACCTGCCAGGTTCCGACCGCCACGTGGCCGAGGACCGCGAGCGAGAAGGGCACGAAGGCGACCACGCGACGGCCGACGCCTCCCTGCGGCGGTGGATGCGCGTCCTCGAGCAGCACGCGGCGGCAGAAGAGGAGGGCGCCCGCGGCGAACAGAGACCCGAG
>JACCZP010000017.1 GCA_013695885.1 Thermoleophilaceae bacterium
ACGGTGGGCGGCTCGTTCGTCTGCCGCGACCCCGACGGCGAGAACCGCAACGCGTTCCTGCTCGTCACCCCCGACGGAGTGGTCGGGCGCCACGACAAGGACATCCCGACGATGTGGGAGAACGCCTTCTACGTCGGCGGGTCCGACGACGGGGTCATCCCCTGGGCCGACCATCAGGTCGGGGTGGCGCTGTGCTGGGAGCTCATGCGCTCGGAAACGGCGCGACGGCTGCGCGGAGGCGTGGACCTGGTGGTGGGCGGGTCGGCCTGGTGGAGCATTCCCTCGTGGCCCCCACGCTCGGTCACGCGCAGGCTCGAGGCCGCGAACGCGCACACCGCAGCCGAGGTGGTGCCGGCGATGGCCCGGGCGGTGGGGGCGCCGATCGTCCACGCCGCCCACTGCGGTCAGGTCGAGAGCGCGCTTCCCTGGAGCCCCATCCGCTACCGCGGTCGGTACGAGGGTGCGACCGCGGTCTGCGACGGCTCCGGCCGCACGCTCGCCTTCCGGGGTGCCGACGAAGGTCCGGGCGTGGTCCTCGCGGAGATCTCACGCGGCCGCGTTCCGCCCGCGGACGAGGTACCGGGCACCTTCTGGATGCACGAACGCGGCCCGGTCGCCGCGGCGATGTGGAGCTACCAGCGCGTGCACGGTCGTCGCTGGTACCGCCGTCACGGCCGAGGGCGGCCACCCGCGGAGGTGCCGACGCCCGCGCCTGCCGCGCACACCTAAGCGTCCGGGGGCTACCCGGTCTCCGCCGACGCCTCGGTGGGCTTGGACGCCGCCGCCTTGGCGCCGTTCCCCGCGTTCCCCGCCGCCTTTCCCTCGGCGTTCGCCCCTCCTCGTGCCCGCTTGCGCCGGCCGCCGCGGCGGCGCCGGCCCTTCGGGAAGTTCTTCAGCAGCTCCCGGGCGAGCGCCGAGGGCTTGCGGGCCATCCGCGTGCGGGCGCCGCGGAGCACCTCCTCGCCCTCGGGGGTGTGGGCCAGTGCCGCGGCCAGGATCGCCGCGGCCAGCCGGCGGTCCTGCTTGCGGGAGGCCTGCACCAGCCGGCGGGCGTTGCGGGCGTGGGCGGCGCCCGATGAGTTCACGAGCAGTCCGAGCAGCCGCTTGGTCTCCGGCCAGCGCTGCACCGCGTACTCCTCGTGCACCTCGCGGGTGTACTCGGCCAGGCGCCAGACCCACGCGGTGGCCTGGTCGCGGCGGCCGATGGAGTGCTCGGCCATCGACTGGAGCAGGACCTTGACGCCCTCCCGGCGCTCGTCACGGGAGAACCCGCTGACCATGTCCACCGAGGAGTCGAAGGCCTCGGGGTCGCGGATGGCCGCCACCTCCTGGAGGGCGCGCACCCGCAGCCCGGAGCCGCGATTGCGCTGGAGGCAGGTGAGCAGGAAGCGCCGCCGCAGCTCGCCGGTGTCGTCGAAGTGGAGCATGGCCTTGGCCCGGCGCCAGTTGTTGGCGGCCACGCGGGCCCCGGCCAGCGCGGCCCACACATGCTGCTCCTGCCAGGAGAGGCTCTCCACGGCGATGCGCCACAGCTCGCGCTCGAACACCACCGCGCGGCGGTCGGGGTCGGCGGCCACCGGCAGCACGCGGCGCTCCACGCGCACCCGGCGTCCGCGGCCACGGCGCACGGGTCCGACCACGATCGCCCCGCCGCGGTAGACATCGCGGTCGAGCAGGGAGTGCAGGGTGACCACCGGGTCGTCGTGGGGGGTGGCCGGGTGCACGAAGTCGACGACGATCCCCGCCTCCTTGCCCTGGTTGCGGCGGGTCACCCGTCCCACGCGCTGCTGGTAGATGCGCTTCGACGCGGTGGGGGCCAGGTGCATGCACACTGTGGCCCGCGGCGAGTTCCACCCCTCGGCGAGGAGCTGCGCGTTCACCAGCACGTCGATCTCTCCGCGCTCGTAGGCGGCGAGGATGCGCGTGAGCTCGCGCTTCGGGGTCTCTCCGGACACGGCCTTGGCGCGGATGCCAGCGTCGCAGAACGCCTTCGCCAGGTTGTGGGCGTGGCGCACGCCGGCGGAGTAGACGACGCCCGGCAGGTCACGGAAGCGCGACTGGTAGAGATCGGCCGCGGCCGCGTTGAACGGCCCCTGGTCGAGCAGCGCCGCCAGCTCCTCGAGGTCGAAGTCCTGGTCCACGTCGCCGCGGCGTAGCGGGACCTTCGCGATGGTGCGGACTCCCACGCCCGGGGCGACCCGTACACACCGTAGAGGTGCGATGACCCCGCGCCGGGCGGCCTGGGCCAGGTCGAACCGCGAGGTCTGGGTGGGGAAGAGGTCGGTGACGTGGCGGGCGATGAGCGCGCCGGTGGCCGTCATGCCGACGAACACGGGCCCCTGCCACTTGCGGATCGCGGCGCTCGTCTTCTCGCCGAGCGCAGTGTGGGCCTCGTCGCAGATGACGATCGTGTAGGCGTCCGAGATCTTCCCGGCGTTGCGCACGAACCACTGGTAGGTCTCGACGGTCACCGGTCCGCTCGAGCGCGGCATTCGGGCGTCACCGAGCAGCGGAGGAGAGATGCGGTCGCGGTAGCCGCGGTCGAGCAGCTCGCCGTTGAACTGGTCGACGAGGTTGCGCCGGTGGGTGAGGATCAGCACTCCTCCCGTGCGCGAGGCCTCCACGAAGCCGAGCGCCGCCACGGTCTTGCCGGCTCCGGTGGCGTGCTCGAACCAGAAGCGCCGGTCAGCGTTGGGATCCACCTCCAGGGGGCCCGCGTCCTCCTCCTCGTCGGCCTCGCTCTCCTCCCAGTCGACGGGCTCCTCGTCGGCGGCCAGCTCGTCCGGCTCGTCGTCGATCTCCTCCTCGACGTCTTCGTCGTCCTCCTCGTCGAGGTCGTCCTCCTCATCGCGGTCCTCGCCCTTGGCCGTCGTGCGGGCGGCCACCTTCGCGCTCGCCGCCGCTCCGTTGCCCGACCGTGCCGCCGGCGGGCGGGCGGATGTGGCCTGGCCTCGGCCGTTGGAGCCGTTCGGAGTCAAGGGGGCCGCTCCGCCGGCGCGAGAGGAGCTCTGGAGCTCCGAGAGAAGGGCGATCAGCGTGCCCGAGAGAGCGTCGACCTGGTGCGGGGAGAGCTCGGTGCCGTCGACCAGGTGCGGCTCGTCCTGGCTCATCAGGCGCTCGAGGCCGAGCATCAGGGAGTACTGGCGCCGCCAGGCCACGGAGGGCTCGGTGCGTCCCTCCCCTAGCTCGGCGAGGGCGGCGTCGAGGGCCATGCGCCGCCCGGTGCCCTCGGCGAGCGTGGACGCGGGATCCTCACCCTCGTGCAGGAAGGGCTCGCGGGCGAAGGCCTCGGCCCGCTCGAGATCCGCGCCGGAGACCGGCGGCGGAACAGCGGCGGAAGTGCTCTGAGCCACGGCGGCTTCTCTTCTTGAGAGTGGGCTCGGGGCCGACCGGGCCGGCGCCAAGTGGGCGCGCGACGAAACGGACTCCCCGACTGTCATCGACTGGCGCACCCGCGCCGAAGGCCGACGAGCGTCGCCGCCTTCCCTGGGGGGGCCGCGACGCAGAGACCATTAAAGCAGCGCGAGCCGGCGGCGACACCGGGCGCCCGCGGCCGGGTGTGCCACCCTGGGACCGTGCGTGCCGCAGTCGCGATCCTCGCCGGCCTCGCGCTGCTCGTCCTCGCGGCCTGCGGCGAGCGACCGGCCGACCGGTCCCCCGGCCCATTGCCCGCCCCTCCTCGGGTCTCCACCGAGGATCTGCCTCCCGCGCTCGCCGAGCTCCGCGGCGAGGGCAACCGGCTGATCACCGGTGGCCCCGAGCGTTTCCGGGAGCAGCTCGCCGAGCTGCGCGGCCATCCGGTGGTGGTCAACAAGTGGGCGTCCTGGTGCGGGCCATGCCGCGCCGAGTTCCCGTTCTTTCGGTCGCAGGCCGCGAAGCGCGCCCGCCAGGTGGCGTTCATCGGGGTGAACTCCCAGGACGACCCGGACGCCGCCGAGGCCTTCCTGCGCCGCCTCCCTCCGGGCTATCCGAGCTACATCGACCGCGATCTCGAGGTGGCGGCGGTGTTCAAGGGGGTCGGCGCCTTCCCAACGACCGCGTTCTACGACGCCCGCGGCCGCCTGGCCTACGTGAAGCAGGGCGGCTACGCCTCCGAGCGGAAGCTGGCCGAGGACATCGAGCGCTACACGCGCTAGGCGCGGCAGCGACCCGAACCCCGCAGTCGCCGTGCCCGAGCTCCGCACCGACCCCCTGTCCGGCCTGCGCACGATCGTCGCGGGCGAGCGCGCCGGCCGACCGGGCGCCGCCTTCCGCGTCGAGCCGCGGCCGGCGATAGATCCCGAGGGCGACCCCTTCCTACTCGGGCACGAGGACCGGACACCGCCCGAGCTGCACGCCATGCGTCCCGACGGCGGCGCGCCCGACGGCCCCGGATGGCGCGTGCGGGTGGTCCCGAACAAGTTCCCGGCCCTCGGCCCGGCGCCCGCCGACGACGACGCCGGCCCGCCCGGCGAGAATCTCGCCCCCGAGCCGCCCCCCGGGCGCGGCGCTCCTGCGCTCTTCTCCTCGCGCCCCGCGGTCGGCGGGCACGAGGTGATCGTCAACGGACCCGAGCCGGTGTCCTCGATCGGGCACCTCGATCCCGCCCAGCTGCGGGACGCCATGGAGATGTGGCGCGAGCGCATCCGCCACCACGCGGGCGCCGCGTACGTGCACGTGATCGTCAACGAGGGCCGGGAGGCGGGCGCATCGCTTCCCCACACCCACGCACAGCTCTTCGCGCTCGACTGGGTGCCCGCGGCGGTGGCCCGCGAGCGGGAGCGCTTCACCGCCTACCACCAGGCCACCCAGGGCCGCAACCTGCTCGAGGACCTGCTCCAGGAGGAGGTCCGCCGCCGCGAGCGGGTGGTGGCCATCGACGCAGAGGCGGTCGCACTGTGCCCGTTCGCCTCGCGCGTGCCCTT
>JACCZP010000038.1 GCA_013695885.1 Thermoleophilaceae bacterium
AGCCGGTGTACGGGTGGAGCGCCGCTTCACGGAGCCGGGCGTGCACCCGTTCGAGGCGATCGAGTGGGAGGTCCGCGACGCGGTGATCGGCGACCCCGCGGCGCCGGCCTTCGAGCAGCGCGAGGTCGAGTTCCCGGCCTCGTGGTCGCAGAACGCGACGAACATCGTCGCCCAGAAGTACTTCCGGGGCCAGCTCGGGGCGGCGGAGCGCGAGCGGTCGGTCAAGCAGATGGTGTCGCGGGTGGCGGGCCGCATCACCGAGATGGGCCGCGACGGTGGCTACTTCGGCCGCCCCGATGATGCGGAGGCGTTCGAGGCCGAGCTCACCTACGTGCTCGTCAACCAGATGGCGGCGTTCAACTCACCGGTCTGGTTCAACATCGGATGGCGCCCGAAGGGCGAGGAACAGTGCTCGGCGTGCTTCATCCTCTCGGTGGAGGACGACATGAGCTCGATCCTCGAGTGGAACACCAAGGAGGGCCACATCTTCCGCGGGGGCTCGGGCTCGGGCATCAACCTCTCGAAGATTCGCGGCTCGATGGAGCCCCTGTCGAAGGGCGGCACCGCCAGCGGGCCCGTGTCGTTCATGCGCGGCACCGACGCGTGGGCGGGATCGATCAAGTCAGGCGGGGGCACACGCCGCGCGGCGAAGATGGTGGTGCTCGACGTCGATCACCCCGACATCGTCGACTTCATCTGGTGCAAGGCCCAGGAGGAGGAGAAGGCGCTCGCTCTGCGCGATGCGGGCTTCGACATGTCGATCGACGGTGACGGCTTCACCTCGATCCAGTACCAGAACGCCAATAACTCGGTACGGGTGACCGACGAGTTCATGGAGCGCGCCGAGCGCGGCGAGGCGTGGCAGACCACCGCGCGAACCACCGGCGAGCCGATCGGCGAGCCGCTCGACGCGCGTGACCTGCTGCGCCAGATCGCCGACGCGGCGTGGCGGTGCGCCGACCCGGGCGTGCAGTACGACACGACCTTCAACGACTGGCACACCTGCCCTAACTCCGGGCGGATAAACGCCACTAATCCGTGCGCCGAATATGCACACGTAGACGACTCGGCCTGCAACCTCGCTTCGCTGAACCTCATGAAGTTCCGGCGGCCGGACGGCACGGTGAACGCGGAGTCCCTCGAGCACGTCGTCGACGTGATGCTGCTGGCCCAGGAGATCATCGTCGGCCCTTCGTCCTACCCCACCGAGGAGATCGGCCGCAACGCGCGAGCGTTCCGCCAACTCGGACTCGGGTACGCGAATCTCGGCGCGCTGCTCATGTCCAACGGCCTGCCGTACGACTCCGACGAGGGTCGGGGCACGGCCGCCGCCGTCACGGCGCTCATGACCGGGCGTGCGTACCGCAAGTCGGCCGAGGTCGCGGCCGCGATGGGCCCGTACGAGCGCTACGCGGAGAACCGGGAGCCGCACAACTACGTGATGCGCAAGCACCGTGCGGCGGCGTACTCGATCGAGATGGGCTCCTGCGACGACAGCCTCCTCTCCGCGGCGCACCGCGCCTGGGACGACGCCGTGTCACTCGGTGACCAGCACGGCTACCGCAATGCGCAGGCCACGGTGCTCGCTCCGACGGGGTGCCTCACATCCGACTCCCTCGTGTCGACCAGTCGCGGTCTCGTCCGTCTGCGCAGCCTCGGAGACACGGAAGGGCCTCGGTGGCAGGACCTCGACGTGGAGGTGGCGACCGACGAAGGCCCTCGGCAGGCAACGAAGTTCTACGTCAACGGCGCCGAGCAGGTGGTCTCGATTCAGACTGGACGCGGATACCGCATCCAGGGCACTCCGACCCACCGGGTCAAGGTCGTCGACGAGCAGGGCGACTGGACCTGGCGACGCCTTGCCGAGGTGAAGCCGGGCGATCGTGTTCCGATGATGCTCGGGGGGCTTGTGGGTGAGCCTCGAGAGGTCGCGTTGCCGCCGCTCGGGGACCTGCACTGGAATTCTGGGCCCAAGACGCGGGTACCACGGCGGATGACTTCAGAGCTCGCTGAATTCGTCGGCTACTTCATGGGCGATGGCTCTCTGCACGCCAAGGGCTTGCGTCTCTGCATCACCGACGGAGACGATGACGTGGAGGAACGCCTCGTCAACCTCGGTCGGGAGCTATTCGGCCTCGAGGCACATCGCCTGCCTCGTGAGGGCTACACGGAGCTCAGCTTCCACTCCGTGGCCCTCACGATCTGGTGGGAGGCGTGTGGGTTCGCCAAGCACCCTCCGTTCGAAGGCCACAGCGGGAAGGGATGGTCACCTCACGTCCCCGACGCTGTGCTCCACACGAACGACCGCTTCGCTTACGCGGCGTTCGTCCGGGGACTCTTCGAGGCAGACGGGAACGCAAACCACGGCTACGCGTACTGGAGCACTAGCAACGAGGAGTTCTCGCGAGACCTGCAGACGCTTTTGCTGGCGCTCGGCTTTGTCACGACGCGATTCCTGGACGCCGCCCGCGACAAGTTGGGCGGCCCCAGCCACCGACTTCGGCTGCTGAACGCCTCCGCGGCAGGGCGATTCATTGAAGAGGTCGGATTCATGTCGGAGCGCAAGAACGAAGCTCTCGCATCGGTTGACCATCCTCAGTCCGCTCGGTACGACCGGGTGCCCGTCACCCGTGCGCTGGTTGATGAGCTAGCGCCAGCCAACGATTCGCTGCGAAAGGCCCTCCTTCTGCAGCTCTCGAGGGTGGGAGGGGTGAGCCGGCAATCGGCCACAGCTTTGCTCGATCGCGGAGAGAGCGTCGACCTCGAGCATCTTCTCGGGTACTTCTACGACGACGTTGCGACGTCCGAACTACTCGATGACCAGCCCACCTTCGACCTGTCAGTGCCCGACAACGTCACGTACGTGGCGAACGGCTTCGTAAGCCACAACACGATCTCGTTCCTCATGGACTGCGACACCACCGGTGTCGAGCCCGACTTCTCCCTGGTCAAGTTCAAGGAGCTCGTCGGCGGCGGGCGGATGACGATCGTCAACCGCACCGTGCCCCTGGCGCTCGACACGCTCGGCTACGCCGGCGAGCAGATCGCCCAGATCGAGGCGCACGTGAACGAGCACGGGTCGATCGTCGAGGCGCCCGGCCTGAAGGCCGAGCATCTGCCGGTGTTCGATGTGGCGGTCGGTGAGCGCGCCATCTGCCCGATGGGCCACATCAAGATGATGGGTGCCACCCAGCCGTTCATCAGCGGATCGATCTCGAAGACGGTCAACATGCCGGCCGATACGACGGTCGACGACATCGCCGACGCCTACCTCCAAGCCTGGAGGCTCGGCGTCAAGGCGCTCGCCATCTACCGCGACGGGTCGAAGACCGCGCAGGCGCTGCGCACCGAGGCCCACGACGAGAAGGGCGCCGAGGAAGAGGTCGCGGAGGTCGTGGCCGAGCCCCGGCCCTTCCGCCGGCGGATGCCGCGCGAGCGTCACTCGATCACGCACAAGTTCTCGATCGGCGGCCACGAGGGCTACATCACCGCCGGCATGTACGAGGACGGCTCGGTGGGCGAGATCTTCCTCACCGACATCGGCAAGGAGGGCTCGACGCTGCGGGGGATGATGAACGCCTTCGCCACCGCGATCTCGATCTCGCTCCAGTATGGGGTGCCGCTCGAGACCCTGGTGCGGAAGTTCTGCTACATGCGCTTCGAGCCTGAGGGGATGACCCAGAACACGGAGATCCCCTTCGCGAAGTCGATGCCCGACTACATCATGCGGTGGCTGGCCTCGCGCTTCCTCGGCGTCGACGTGCAGGAGGAGCTCGGGATCCTCACCCCGGAGGTTCGAGCCCGCAAGGCCTCGCAGGAGGCGCTCATGCGGGGGGACACCGCCGGGCCCGTGGCCGACGGCGGCAACGGGAGCGCGGGCAACGGTGGTGCGTCGAACGGGGGCACGAAGGCGCACGCCTCCGGACCCGCTACCTCCGGCGACACGCTCCCTTCTCCCCCGGCACCGGGTAGCCGGCCGGCGTCCGATTCGCAGCCCGCCACCACGAAGGCCGCGGCTGAGGCGTTCACCGACACGCCGCCGGTCATGCCGGCGCGCCTCCACGGTCTCGACCTCGGCCCCGCGTGCGCGGCCTGCGGCGGGATGATGCAGCGGACGGGCTCGTGCTACACGTGCTCGAGCTGCGGCAACAACACGGGCTGCGGGTAGTCGTGAAGTAGGTAGCCAAGGCCGGTGCCGGAGTAGGTTCCTCGCGTGGCGGTCGATCAGCAGCGACGCCTAGGGGAAGCGGCGGCTCAAGCGCACGCCGCGCAAGACAACGGCGATCACGCCGCCGCCAACGACGCCTGGCGGCGGTACGTGCTGATCGAAGATGCGCTAGGCGATCCGCAGGATCTGCTGGACGAGGGTGTCGCGCTGAGCAAGGTCGCGATCGATCTCTGGCGACAAGGTTGAACGACTTCGCGTCGGCCCTGCGCGATCTCAACGACGCGCAGATTCGCTACGTCATCGTCGGCGGCCTGGCGGTCATCCGCCACGGCGCGGTGCGCGCGACCAAGGACATCGACGCAGCGGTCGCGATGGATGCCGAGAACCTGTCGCGACTCGATGCGCTCGTCGGGCGCTGGGCGGCGACCAACCCGGACGGCACGCCGCTGCGGACGAAAGAGCTGCCGGCCGGCGGCGTGCTGGCCCTCCGCACGCGGCATTGCCTGGTGGACATCCTGTCCGCACAGCTTCTGCCCGCGCCGTTCGACGATGTGCTGGCCCGGTCGGATGTAAAGCGGATCGACGGCGTGAAGGCGCCGATCTGCTCGTTCGCCGACCTCGTCGCGATGAAGCGTGCAACTGGGCGGGGCAGCGACGAGCTCGACCTCGAGCGTCTGAGCGAGGCGCACGGCGGGCTGCCCGGCGATCCGCCGTGAACATGACCGAGCGGCCGCCAGCGCATGAGACCAGCGGCGCCGCTGCGGATAGGCAAGGCGATGCTCGGCGGGCGATCGCTCGCGGCTACCACCCCGGGCTAGCGGCTCCGCAGCTCCTCACGCTGACGCGCGGCCCGGCGTGCAAGCTCCTCCCGCTGGCGGTTCGCCCGGCGCGCAAGCTCGTCGCGCTGACGCTGGGTCTGGCCCTGCTGCTCCTGCTGGGCCTGTTCGTCGACCTCGCGGTTCAGGCCGCCCATGGCACCGCCCAGCAGGGACACCCCGAGCAGCAGGAGGAGGATGGCCAGCAGTGACACGCCCGAGCCCACGGCGCCGAGGCCCAACCCGACCTTGGCGGCCGTTCGGTGCCTTCCTCCTCCCGGTCCGTGCTCGGCCCTGCGCTTGCCCTTGAAGCCGAACACGATCGCAGCGATGCCGAGCGGCAGGGCAAGGAAGAAGAGCGCACCCAGGCTGACCACGAGCGATGCGACGGCCGCGATGCCGAGCACCAGAGCGAGGATGGCGGGTGTGTTACCCCCGGAGCCCGCGTGCCCGCCGCGCTCGTCGTGGGGCTCCGCCGGCCGCCCCGTGACATGGCCGCCGTGCTCGCGGCTTGGCCCCCGCTCGTCGACGTAGCCCTCGCGCTGAGGCCCACCTGCGGATGCGGCCGGCTGCGCGGGTCGAGCCTCCTGCGTACGGTCGCGCGCCGCCGGCGAGCGTTCGGCGGCGGAGGCCCCCGAACGCGCACTCGGGCCGGCGGGCGCGGCCGGTGGCCCCTCTCGAGCTTCGGCGTCGGCGGCGTGGGGCTCTTCCTCGGCACGGCGTCGGCCGCCCGACGCGCTGACCGCACCCCCTGGCCCCCGACGTCCACCGTCGCGGTCGCGTTCAGGTTCGTCGAAGCGATGGCTCATCGGATCCTCTCCTGGTCGACCGACACGCGGACCGTGCGCTTTCCCTTTCCGTGCCGCTACGTTCGATGTACCCGTTGTGCTTCCGGTTGACTCGAGCCAGTCGGGGTATCTCTCCCCTTGGACGTGGAACGTCGGCGCCACCGAACGCGCCGGAGTCGAGGAGAGGGGAAGCATGGCCCACGCTGACGCAGTGCTATGGCCGGGACTCAACATGCTGGATCGGGACGGCGACAAGATCGGGCGGATCGAGGACGTCTTCATCGACCCGGAGAGCAAGCAGCCCGAATGGGCGCTCGTGAACACCGGCCTCTTCGGCGTACGCTCGACGTTCGTGCCCCTCGAAGGGGCGACGGAGGATCGCCAGGCGGTGCTCGTTCCGTACCCCAAGAAGCTGGTTCAAGAGGCGCCGAGCTTCGAGCGCGACCACGGTCTCAGCGCCGAGGACGAATCGGGGATCTACCGGCACTACGGCGTGGACTCCGGCGCCACCGCGGTCGGCTCTCCCGGCCGACCGCCAGAGGCTCCATCCGCGCACGGAGGCTCGAGCCGGTTCCCGGGCGACGAGGGGGTCGCTCGCCAAGAGCGCCGCTACGCCTCCCATCCCGGACCGGAGGGATCGGAGGGACGCCCGACGCCACCCGTCGACTCGCCGGGCGCGGCTGACGCGAGCGCGACCGCCGAGCCGACCGTACCGGCCGCCGCGCACGGTCCTGGCGAGGGCTCGACGCCTGGCGCGACGCCGGCGGGCGCCGGGACGAAGACGCACACCGGGTCGCCCACACCCGCTGGCGCGCCGCCGCACGACGCCAGCCGGCCGCCCGAGCGGGACGAGGGCGGGGATGATCGGGGCGTCCGCGGCCACGAGGGACGCGAGCGCACGGATCGGTCCCCGCTCACGGCCGGCCGGGTGCTCGTTGGCCTTCGCGAGCGGATCGACGGCGTGCTCGAGCGCTACAGCGCCCGGGAGGAGCATGACCGGCGCTCCGACGCGAATCCAGCTACCCATCCGGCGGGGACTGGAGAAGGCGCAGCGCGATCGCCCGCCGAGCCGACGACGCAACGGCCGGCGAGCGACTCCCACGAGGAGGACTCGCCGCTCCGCGAGGGCGATGAGATCGGGCGCCGGAGGGGAGCGGACGGCCGGATGCGGCGGTACGTGGTCACCGAGGTGATCGAGGAGCCGGGGGACCGGCCGGGCTAGGCCGAGCCAAAGCGCTCCGGCCGACCGCTCGGTCCCGCCCGGGAGGCGCTGGGCTAGAACGCCCCCCGCGTGATGCTTCGTCTGTCCTCGGAGGCGGATCGTGTCCGCTTCCGTCCGCCCCGTTCGTCTCCAGTAGAAGATGGGCACGATCTCCTTCCTCGAACGACAGGCGGAGCCGCTCACCCGGCGCCTCGAGCGCATGGTCGGATCACGCGAGACGGCCGAGGACCTGCGCCAGGAGGCACTGCTGCGGGCGTGGCAGCACGGGCCCCGCGACGCCTCCGACGAGCGTCAGGCGGCCTGGCTGTGGCGCACCGCGTCGAACCTCGCGGTCGACGAGCTGCGCCGCCGCGAGCGCTGGGCGTGGAGCGAGCTCGAAACCGATCAGCAACAGGCGGCCACGGACGACCCCGCCGAGCGTCTCGCGGTCCGCCACTCGCTGGAGCAGCTGAGCGCGCACGAGCGGTTCGTACTGCGGCTGCGCTTCGAGGCGGGCCTCTCGCACGCCGAGATCGGCAGCCTCCTCGCCATCTCCGAGGAGGCGGCCCGCAAGCGGGTGACACGGGCGCGCGCGGCGTTCTCCGGCGCCTGGCGCAGGACAAGGCCCGACCGCGGCCCGCTCATCCTCCTCGCGGAGCGCGGCGAGCACGAGGGGAGCGACGAGCCCTACGTCGGCTGGCTCGAGAGCGCCGGGGCCCGCGTACGGCGGCTCCGGTCCGAGCTCGTCGAGCGCGACCTGGCCACCGCGGACGCGCTGGTCCTGGCCGGGAGCGTGATCGACCTGCACCCTGCGCTATACCGGGAGCGACCTCGGGCCGCCCTCAACCGACCCGATCTGCGGCGCGACCTGGCCGACCTGCGCGCGCTGCGCGCCGCCCTCCGCGCGGGGGTCCCAGTTCTCGGCGTATGCCGCGGTCACCAGCTCCTGAACATCGCGTTCGGCGGCACCCTTCACCAGGACCTGGCCGTGGACGGGATCACCCCCCGCTCGCATCGGGCGGGCTCTCACCGCCTCGACACATCTCCGGGTTCCTTCACCCGCCGCGTGCTCGGCAAGCGCCCGACCGTGTCCAGCGAGCACCACCAGGCAATCGCCCGTCTCGGGCGCGGCATCGTCCCGCTGGCCTCCTCTCCCGACGGGGTGGTCGAGGGCGCCGAGCTGAGGGGTCGTGCACTCGCGGTGGGCCTCCAGTGGCACCCGGAGTCGCCGGAGTCCGGGGTGGCCGGGCGGCGGATGGCCGACGCGCTGGTCGAAGCGGCGGCCCGGAGCGCGGAGGCGGACCGGAGGGGAGAGGCGGCGTGAGCGCCGCGACCGAACGCGCCCGTGGGCCGGTCACCCTCCGCCTCGCTCGGGAGGAGGATCGCGAGGCACTCCGCCGCCTCGCGGAGCTCGACTCGTCGACCGTCCCGCCGGCGCCGACAATGGTGGCCGACCTCGACGGCGAACTGCTCGCGGCCGTCTCGATCGCCGACGGCGCGACGGTGGCCGACCCCTTCGCGCCGACCGCCGACCTGGTCGATCTCCTGCGGCTGCGCGTGGGTCAGCTGCAGGCGACGGTCGGCCTCTCCGCGCCGTCGGTCGGCAGCGGCTGGGGCTCCCTCGTCGGCCGAGCGGCGAGGGTCGTCGGTCTGCTCGGTGAGGGCGAGGAGCGGCGGGCGGCCGCCTACGGGATGAGCGGAAGCCAGGCCCTTGTCGGGCAGAGGCTCGCGCACGGCCGTCGGCGCGGGTGAGTGCGCCGCTGGCCTACCTCTTCTGGCACTGGCCGGCGAGCGGGATCGACCGGGCTCCCTACGAAGACGCCTTGCGTGGCTTCCACGCGGCCCTCGGCCGTGCCGGCTCGGTGTCCTTCCGGATCGCCGCCGGCGCGCCGCCGTTTCCCGGCGCAGGAGAGCCCCTCTACCTCGACTGGTACCCGGTGATCGACTGGGCGGACCTCGGCCTGCTCAACGCCGTGGCAGTGAGCGACGTGCGCCGAGCGCCTCACGACACCGTGGCCGCGATGGCCGGCGGAGGCCACGGCGAGGTTCGGGCGTGGCTACGGGGAACTGCGCCGCCTCACGAGGCCTCTACCGCCCGGTGGTCGGCCAAGCCCACGGGCACCTCCTACGAGGACCACCTCGCGTCCCTCGATGGTGCCCTCGAACCTCGGGACGCGCTCTGGCAGCGTCAGATGGTGCTCGGCGTGGCTCCCGAGCTCTGCGTGCTGTCGAGCTCGTCCGAGCGACCGCTCTCGCGGGTTTCTACCGGCGCCCACGGCGACCCGGTGCTCGTCACGAGGCTCGAGGCCGTCGCGGGATGTCCCGGGGGCTGACCGTCGTAGGACGCCGGCACCCCCCGTCTCAGCGGCCGCCGTGCGCGCGGCAGTGGTCGGCGAAGGCCTCGAAGCCCCGGGTGGAGCGCGCGACGAGATCGCGCTCCGCCCGCAGCGCGCCCTCGCGAAGGAGACCGGCGTGGCCGGGACCGAGCGCCTGCTCGGCCTCGGCCGCCATGCTCGGCTCGGCGAGCCAGCGCTCGACCAGGCGGGCGTCGCCCTCCGCGTGGAAGAGGAGCCCCCACGCCGAGCGTCCGGCCCGGAAGGCCTGTACCGCGGTGGCCGCGGAGCGGGCGAGCGGCGTGGCGGTCGCGGGGAGGTCGAACACCTCGCCGTGCCAGTGGAGGACCTCCGTCGCGGGTGCCAGAGGGCCGACCACCGGGTCGTCGGGATCGAGCACGTCGACGGAACCCCATCCGATCTCCGGCGCCGGGGCCGGCCGGACGTCCGCGCCGAGCGCGCGCGCCAGCAGCTGCGCGCCGAGGCATACGCCGAGCACCGGAACCTCCCGGTCGAGCGCCTCGGCCATCCAGCCGATCTCGGTCGCCAGAGTAGGGAACCGGTCGGTGTCGTGGACGCTCATCGGGCCGCCCATGAACACCGCGCCGGACACCTCGCCGGGCGGGGGCAGCGCCGCCGCGCGCGCCGTCTCGCTCACAGGCGCGGAGGAGCCGACGTCCGGCATCGCCACCCGTAGGAGCGGAAGGGCGGCGAGCGCGTCATCGATTCGGTGCGGCCCCTCCCACGCGACGTGCTCCACGACGAGGATCGGGGGTGGGCCGGGGCTCATGCGCGAGAGGCGTGGACGTGCGAGACGGGGGGCATGGTGGCGTGAGGGTGAGCGCGTGCCGCGCCCGACGCCGCCCTACCCACGGCCGGGGTCGGGTTGAACGTCGCCGCGTGGCAGGGTGTGTGACCACGAACGAGGAGGCATGGAATGACCGCGATGGCCCTCGCCGTGATCGCCGTCCTGGCCGGCGCCCTCGTGCAGTCGGCCACGGGCTTCGGCTTCGCCCTGGTCGCCGGACCGGCGTTGCTGGCCGCCCTCGACCCGGCCGAAGCGGTGATGACCGCGCTCGGACTGGGTCTCGTGCTCAACCTTCTGATGCTGTTCGCCGAGCGCCGAGATCGTGAGGTGCGGACCGCCGACGTCGCCCGTTTCGGGGTGGGGGCGCTGCCGGGCGTGGGCGCAGGGGTGCTCGTGCTCCGCGCGCTGCCCAAGCCTGCGCTCCAGGTGCTCGTCGGCGCGGTGGTCGTGGCCGCCGGCCTGGTGGAGCTCCGCGGGCGGCGCGGCTTCCGCGGCCGGGCGCGCCCGGCGAGCGGGTACCTGATCGGGCTGGTCTCCGGCACGCTGACCACGTCCACCTCGGTCAACGGCCCGCCCCTGGTCCTCTGGCTCCAGGCGCGAGGGGCTCGGTCGGACGCCCTGCGCGACTCGACCAC
>JACCZP010000061.1 GCA_013695885.1 Thermoleophilaceae bacterium
GCGAAGATCGCCCGCAGGGCTTCGTCCCCCGCGATGTGCGCGAGAACCCGCAGCTCCACCTGCGAGTAGTCGGCCGAGAGCAGCCGGGCGCCCTCCTCGGCCACGAAGCAGGAGCGGATCTCGCGGCCCACCTCGGTGCGGATGGGGATGTTCTGGAGGTTCGGGTTCGTGCTCGAGAGCCGCCCGGTGGTGGACCCGGTCTGACTGAGGGTGGTGTGGAGACGTCCGTCGCGGTCGTCCACCAGCTCCGGCAGCGCGTCGAGGTAGGTGCTCTTCAGCTTGGTCAGCTCGCGCCAGCGCTCGACCCGCTCGATGATCGGATGCTCGTCGCGAATGGCGGCCAGCACGCGGGCATCCGTGGAGAAGCCCGTCTTCCCCCGGCGCTTGCGCGAGAGCCCGAGCCGCTCGAACAGGATCTCCCCGAGCTGCTGAGGCGAGCCGATCGTGAACTCCCCGCCGGCCAGCTCGTGGACCTCGCGCTCGAGCGTCGCGATGCGCTCGGAGAAGCGCGCCTCGATCTCCGCCAGGCGCCCGGAGTCGATCTTCATGCCCGCCCGCTCCACGTCGATCAGCACCTCGACCAGCGGCAGCTCGACCTCGCGGAAGAGCCGCATGAGTCCCTGCTCGTCGAGCAGCGCGCGCTGGCGCTCGGCGAGCACTCGGGTTGCGACCGTGCGCTCGGCCAGGCCGTCGGCGCCGCTTACCGCGGCCGCGATGCCGGCGTCCTGGGTCAGCTCCTCGAGCGGATAGGTGCGCCGCGCCGGGTCGATCAGGTAGGCGGCCACCATCGTGTCGTGCTCGAGGGCCGGGGCCTCGGACGGCGCCTCCGGTGCGGCCACCGCCTTCCAGTCGTGGGCCACCAGCGGTCGGTCGCCGAGCGACAGCGACAGCGCGGCCAGCGTCTCCGCCTCGCCCACCATCACCCGCTCGCCGCCGGCGTAGGCGGCGAAGCGCAGCGCCCGGGTGTCCTCCGAGCGCTCGGCGCCGAGGGTCAGGAGGTCGCCGCGAAGGCCCGCGAGCTCAACCACCGGCACCTCCTCGGCCGCCGCCTCGACGCGCTTCTGCGCCGCGGGCAGCGGCGGGCCCTCGGCATCCTCGAGCGCCTCCTCGATTCGCCGCAGCGGCTCTCGGAGCTCGAACTCGCGAAAGGACTCGCGCAGGCGAGAGCGGTCGGGCTCCGCCGCGGCCACGCCCCGCACGTCGATGTCGAGCGGCACCTCGCGCTGGGCGGTCGCGAGGGCCTTGGAGACCCGTGCGTCGTCGGCGTAGTCGATCAGGTTCTGCTTGCGCTTGGCGCCGGAGATCTCGTCCACCGACGCGAGGACGGTCTCGAGGTCGCCGAAGCGCTGGAGCAGCTGGGCGGCGGTCTTGTCGCCGATCCCGGGGACGCCGGGGATGTTGTCGGAGGTGTCGCCCTTGAGCCCGTAGAAGTCGGGGATCGACTCGGGCGGGATGCCGTAGCGGTCGATCACCGCCTCGCGGTCGTAGATCCTCGTCTCGGTGATGCCGCGGCTCGTGGCCATGACGCGCACGCCGGGCTCGACGAGCTGGAAGGCGTCGCGGTCACCGGTGACGACCATGACCTCGACCCCCCGCTCGTGGGCCTGCCGGCAGAGGGTGGCGATCACGTCGTCGGCCTCGTAGCCCGGCACCTTCACGTTCTGGTAGCCGAAGGCCTCGGCCAGGGGAGCGAGATGGGGCCACTGCTCCGACAGCAGGTCGGGCTTCGCGATCCGCTGGGCCTTGTACTCGGTGTAGACCTGCTCGCGGCCCGACATGCCGGCGTCCCAGACCACCAGCGTGGGGGTCGATCCGTACTCGGTGAGGATCTTCACGAGCATGGACGCGAAGCCGAAGATCGCGTTGGTGGGCATGCCCCGGGAGGTGGCGATCGTCTCCGGCAGGGCGTAGAAGGCGCGGTAGGCGAGCGAGTTGCCGTCGATCAGGAAGAGCTCGCGCGGGGTCGCCTCGGCCACCCGCCCATCTTAGGTTTCCGGGTGGGCGCTGCCGCCGGGGGCGCAGCTTGTCGGTGTGGACGCCGTGGGCGGCGACGCTCGGCGAGCTGGGAGCTGCGGCCCGGGGAGAGACCCGCTCCGGCTCTATGATCCGGCCCCCTCCGGGCCCCGCCCGCGGTCGGGACCGGACGCCACTCGATGCCACCCACGCCAAGCGCACAGTTCTCCCTGGACCTGCGCGTGGAGCTGGGGCGCGATCCCGACTCGCTGGCCCGCCTGACCGCCGCGCTCGAGGAGGCCGGCGGGGTGGTGGCCGGCGGCGAGGTGGTCGAGCCCGGTGACGCTGCGACGGTCCGGTCGCTGATCGTCCAGGCCGGCGACCGCCCGACGATGGAGGCCGTGGCCCGGACGGCCGGCGCGGTGGACGGAGCCACCCTCCTCGAGGCCCTCGACCGCACCCTCGAGCTCCACCGCGGCGGCAAGATCTACACCGGCCTCGTCACCGCCCTCGACACCCGCGACGACCTCTCGATGGCCTACACGCCGGGCGTAGCTCGGGTGTGCCTCGACATCGCCGCCGAGCCGGAGCTGGCCCGCGAGTTCACGATCCGCTCCAACACCGTGGCGGTGGTCAGCGACGGCTCCGCGGTGCTCGGGCTGGGCGACATCGGCCCCTACGCGGCCATGCCGGTGATGGAGGGCAAGTGCATGCTCTTCAAGGAGTTCGCGGGCATCAACGCGTTCCCGATCTGCCTGGACAGCAAAGACCCCGACGAGATCGTGGCGGCGGTGCGGCTGATGGCGCCCACCTTCGGGGGCATCAACCTCGAGGACATCTCCTCGCCGCGCTGCTTCGAGATCGAGGCGAGGCTCCAGCAGGCGCTCGACGTGCCCGTGTTCCACGACGACCAGCACGGCACGGCGATCGTGGTGCTGGCCGCGCTGCTGAACGCCTGCCGGCTGACCGGGCGGCGACTCGAGGATCTGCGGGCGGTGATGGTCGG
>JACCZP010000068.1 GCA_013695885.1 Thermoleophilaceae bacterium
TCGCCGACCAGCCGCAATCGCGCCGAGTCGGGTAGTGCGGCCCTCAGCGTCCACTCGCCCTCGCCGAATCCAGCCTCGGCGCCCATCTCGACGACGCCGCTGGGGCCCTCCGCCCAGAATTCGAACCCGCGCGCCGGCGCCACCGAGTCCATCGCGATGTAGCAGCGGCCGGCCCGCAGCGCGTCGTAGACCTGCCGCCGGTCGTGTCCGAGCTCGCCGCTGAGCGGCTCGTCGGCCAGCACGTGAGTGCGGAGCTGCCGGAACGAGCGCCGGTAGCTCATCGCCCGCAGCGGCACGCGCCCCCGCACGCGGATCCCGAACTGATGCGCATCGAGGCCTCCGATCGCCGTAACGCGACGGCGGGCGCACAGCCGGTCCCACTCGGCGAGGTTGCGCTCGGGCGGGTGGGCGACGAAGCGCTCGGGCCGCGCGACGAAGCGCGCCGCGTCGAGCAGGCCGCGCAGCGACTCGGCGGTGTCGGTGACGAAGCTCCACAGCTCGATGCCGGTCAGCTCGTCGCATTCGAGGTCGCGCCACGGCATTCCCTGGCCGGCGCGCTTGAAGCGGTCCGAGCCGCGCGAGAACGGATGGGCTGCGAAGCCGAAGCCCCCATCAGCCTCGACGGCGGCGCAGATCTCCGCCGCCGCGAGCCCGTCGTGGTCTATCTCGTGCTCGATCCCGAAGGCGAGGTAGTGGTTCTGGTTCGGCGGCGAGACCTCCTCGCCCGCCAGCAACAGCACGGCGCCGTAGTGCCCCTCCTCGCCCTCGTGCCGCGCGGCGAGCGAGTCGTGATCGGTCAGCAGGACCACGTCCACATCGCTGTGAGCGGCTGCAGTCGCGATCTCGGCGACGGTCCCGGTCCCGTCCGAATGGGTCGAGTGCAGATGGATGACACAGGCGAGGTCGTGCTTGCCGGGCATGCCCCGCAACGTAACCTGTCGATCAATGGCGGTGATCGAGAGTCCCGAGACGGTCGGCATCAAGCCCTTCCACGAGTTCGACGAGGCGAACACGGTCTGGCCGCGAGGAGACCGCCCCGGCGCGATCCGCGAGGCGGCCGATGCCTTTCGCCGGCGCTTCAAGGCCGCGGGCCAGGTCAGCGCCGTTCGCACCGTCGACCTCGTCACCGCCGGGTACCCGACCAAGTTCGCGCTCGCGGGCGCCGCTCGCGGCCTCAACCCCTACGTCAACATCACCAACCGCCTCGTCGTCGTCCAGTTCGAGGACTTCGACTCCGAGCCGCGGACGCTCGTCTGGGAGCCCACGATCCCCGACGGCTCCCGCGAGGCCCCGTTCTACGCGCAACTGGTGGAGCGCTACGGCGAATGGATCTCGGGCACGGTGCTGACCGAGGAATACAACACCGTTGACGGGGCGCTCTCGCTCTGCGGCCTGACGCCCGCGGACGTGGACTTCGTCTCTTTCGACCACCTCCACGTCCAGGACATGCGCCGACTGATGGGGACCACGCAGCCGGTCGAGGGCGAGCTGGAGTCGAAGCCCCCGCACTTCCCGCGCGCGAAGTTCCTGTGCCAGCGCCGCGAGGTGGACACCTTCAAGTCGATCCACCCGATGCAGTGGGCTTGGTATGTCCCCGGCGGGATGGACGACGTGATCGAGGACAACCTCGTCCTGCTCGACGGCGACGTCGAGCTCGGCCCCGGCGTGGCGCTCGTCTCGACGCCCGGGCACACCGACGGCAACCAGTCGCTCTGCATCAACACGCCCGACGGGGTCTGGGTCTCCTCAGAGAACGGCGTCTGCGCCGACAACTGGCACCCGCACCTTTCGAAGATCCCCGGGATCAAGAAGGAGGCGGAGTTCTTCGGACGCGAGGTGATCCTCAACTCGAACACGCTCGAGGACTCGATCGACCAGTACGACTCGATGGTCAAGGAGAAGGCGCTCGCCGACGCCAACCGCGAGGACCCGCGCTGGCTGAACGTGTTCCCGTCGTCGGAGATGGTCGGCTGGCGCCGGCAGTGGCCGGTGGTGCCGAGTTTCACCTATGGCGGCGTCAACTACGGGCGGATCGAGCCACCGCCGGCCTCGAACGGCCGCTAGCGGCGGTCGTCCCCGATGCCCCGGCCGGCGGAGCGCCTCAGCCACCACGACCTCTGCTTCGGCTGCGGCCAGGCGAACGTCTTCGGGCTGCAGCTCGAGCTCGAGCCCGACGAGCCCGGCGACGGGGGCGTCGCCGGGCGCTTCTTCGTCAAGCAGGATCACCAGGGGCCGCCTGGCTTCGCCCACGGCGGGATCATGGGAGCGGCGCTCGACGAGGCGATGGCCTTGGCCGTGCACCTGAGCGGCGTGAGCGCGTTGACCTCCCGTTTCGAGATCGACCTACTGGCCCCGGCTCCGGTGGGGACCTTCGTCCGCGTCGAGGCTCGGATCGAGGGCACCGAAGGGGGAAGGGTGCAGGCGAGCGCGACCGCGTCAAACGAGGACGGCGACGCGCTCGCGCGCGCCGCAGCTACCTTCGCCGCGGTCGCCTGATAGATCCCTGACCTACTAGGTTTCCCGGCGCCGATGCCAGAGAACCTCTCACGCCAGATCCTCGCCGAGCACCTCGTAGAGGGCGAGCTCACGCCGGGCGAGCCGATCGCGTTGCGGATCGACCAGACGCTGCTTCAGGACGCCACCGGGACGATGGCGTGCATGCAGTACGAGCAGCTCGAGGTCCCGCGGGTGAAGGTGGACCGGGCCGTCCAGTACATCGACCACAACGTCATCCAGCTCGACTTCAAGAACCCCGACGACCACCGGATGCTCCAGGCCTACGCCGGCCGCTACGGGATCCACTACTCGCGTCCGGGCAACGGCATCTGTCACTACGTGCACATCGAGCGCTTCGCGAAGCCCGGCGGCATCCTCATCGGGGCGGACTCCCACACCACGACCAGCGGGGCGCTCGGGATGATCGCCATCGGCGCCGGCGGCCTCGACGTGGCCGTGGCCATGGCCGGCAACCACTTCGAGATCTCCTGCCCCGAGGTCGTCGAGGTCCACCTTGACGGGACGCTCGCCCGCCCGTGGGTGCAGGCCAAGGACATCATCCTCGAGCTTCTTCGCCAGCGCGAGGCCGCCGGAGGCAAGGGCAAGATCTTCGAGTTCACCGGTCCGGGCACGGCGGATCTCTCGATCCCCGAGCGCGGGACGATCGCCAACATGATCGCCGAGCTCGGCGCCACCTCGGCGGTGTTCCCGCCCGACGAGGAGACGCGCGAGTGGCTCGAGGCCCAGGAGCGCGAGGAGGACTTCGAGGACATCGGGCCTGAGGAGGGAGCCGAGTACGACGACCGGGTGGACATCGACCTGGGCGATCTCGGTCCGCTCGTCGCCAAGCCCTCGAACCCCGACAACGTGGTCGGGGTCGAGGAGGTGGTGGGCACCGAGATCGCCCAGGTGTGCATGGGCTCCTCGGTGAACTCCGGGTACTACGACCTCGCGCTGCCCGCGGCGGTGCTCGCCGATCGCGACGGGCAGATCGTCCACCCCTCGATACAGGCCACGGCAACTCCCGGCTCGCGCCAGATCCTCTCGGCGATCGCCGAGTCGGGTGTCTATCGCCAGCTCATCGAGGGCGGCGTGCGGATGCTCGAGCCGGTGTGCGGTCCCTGCGTGGGCATGGGTCAGGCCCCGCCCAGCGACTCGAACTCGCTGCGCACGTTCAACCGCAACTTCCCGGGTCGCAGTGGCACGCCCGAGGACTCCGTGTTCCTCTGCTCTCCCGCGGTGGCCGCCGTCTCCATGATGACCGGGAGGATCGAGGACCCGCGCGAGTACGGCGACGCGCCCGAGGTGCTCGATCCCCCGCGGCTGAAGCCCTACGTGGACGACCTGCACATCTTCGCTCCGCCGAGCGAGGAGGAGGCCGAGCGGATCGAGATCCCCGGCGGCCCCAACATCAAGCCCCCGCCCGAGCACGAGCCGATCGAGGAGTCGGTCTCGGCGTGCATCGCCACCGTGCAGCCCGACGACATCACCACCGGCGACCTGGTCCCCGACGGCGCCGAGGTGATGGCCTACCGCTCGAACATCCCTGCCATCGCCGAGTACGTGTTCGCCCACCGCGACCCGGAGTTCCGGGGGCGGATGAAGGAGTGGGGAGAGGGCTTCATCGTCGGGGGCCACAACTACGGCCAGGGCTCCTCACGGGAGCACGCCGCCATCGCTCCGCTCCAGCTCGGCGTGAAGGCCGTGTTCGCCAAGTCCTACGCGCGCATCCACCGGCGCAACCTGGTGGCCCAGGGCATCCCGGCGCTCACGTTCAGCGACGAGTCCGACTACGACCGCGCCGAGGTGGGCGAGCGCTGGACCCTGCCGAACATCCGCGCGGAGCTCGAGGAGAGGTTCGAGGAGATCACCGTCAGCGACGAGGAGTCCGGCGAGGAGTTCAAGGTCACCCACGACTTCGCGCCGCAAGAGTGCGATGTGCTCGTGGCCGGGGGGCTGCTGGCCTATCTCAAGGACCAGGAGAACGGGGGCGGCAACGGCTCGGGGAGCAAGGACGCCCCGGCCACGGGCGAGGGCGGGACACCGGACAGAGGAGCCCCCAAGCCCGAGGGCGTGCGCTCCTAAGGACCGGGCGTGGGGGCGACGGCCGTGCGGTCGCGCCCCGCGTCCTTCGCCTCGTAGAGAGCGCGATCGGCGCGGTTGACCAGGGACTGGGGCGACTCCCTGCGGTCCCAGCACGCGACCCCGGCGGAGGCGGTCTCGCCGTCGGGCGTCGCTGCGCGGACGCGCTCGACCAGCGGGTCCGCGTCATCGAGGTCCGTGCCCGGCAGGAGCAGGACGAACTCGTCTCCGCCGTAGCGGAAGGCGAAGTCCCCGTGGCGCAGCCGACCGCGCCAGGCCGTGGATGCCTTCTTGAGCAGGGCGTCGCCGGCCGGGTGGCCGTGGGCGTCGTTGAACGCCTTGAAGCCGTCGAGGTCTACGAGGGCCACGCACACCGGTACGCCGTGTCGCTCCGCTCGGGCGAGCTCGGAGAGGAGGGTCTCCCTCCAGGCCCGAAGGTTGCCGAGGCCGGTGAGCGCGTCGGTTCCCGCCGACTCCCGCAGGTCGGCCACGAGGTCGGCCTGCTGCATGGCCACCGCGGCCTCGGTGGTGAGCAGGGAGGCGATCGACACCAGGCGTGAGGTCGCTCCGGCCAGCCGGTGGCGCCAGCCCACCACCACGACCCCCAGAACCTGGCCGTGATGCACCACGGGTTCGAAGAGCAGCGATACGGCCGGCCGCCCGTACCAGTCGCTGCCGGGCAAGGGGGTTGCCGCGCGCGTCGCTCAGGAACAGGCGCTGTCCGGACTTGAACACCTCGGGCGTCCCGCCGGGCCCGTCGATGGCCTGCTCGACGTTCGGGAGCTCCACGCCGGCCTGGGCGCTCAGGCGCAGCACGCCGCCCGGGCGGGGCTCCCAGAGGACCGCGAACGCGGCGTCGGAGAGCTCGATCACGGCCTTGCAGAGCGCCGAGCGCGGCTCGGCGTGGTCGACGAGCTCGCGGGCCACCCGAGCCACTGCCGCCAGGTCCCGCTCCCGACGCTCCCGCTCGAGCTCGTAGGCGACGATGCGGGCCATGAGGGCGAGCAGCTCGAGATCATCCGATACGTAGCGGCCGGGCTCGTGGGCGATGGCACAGAGACTCCCCGGCCGGCTCCCGTCGCTCAGCTCGAGGGGAATGCCCAGGTAGGAGCCGATGTTCTCGTGGGCGCGCATCGCCAGGCGGCCGTAGACCGGGTCCGCGGCGGCGTCGTTGCACAGGCGCGGAGCGCGGTCGGTGGCCATGTGGAAGCACAGGCTCTCGTCGGCGGGGAGCGTCATGCCCGGCGCGGCGGTGAAGGAGCCGGCGCCGCGAGCGTCGACGAGCCGCCACAACTGCTGGTCGTGGTCGAGATGGGCGACGAACACCGCGCTCTCGGGGAGCTGGCGTTCGAGCATCTCGAGCACCGCCTGGGTGGCCTCGGAGAACCCCTCGAACGAGCGACCCGAGAGCCGCGAGGCGGCCGAGAGGACGGTGGGGTCCACCTCTGCCCTATCGGCCGTTGGAGCGCGGACCGTGACCGTCCGCGGTCTCGATCTCGAGCAGAGCGCGGTCGGGCGCGTGGTCGACCTGGAGGGTGGTGTGCTCGAGGTCGAACTCGTGGCGCAGGAGGGTTTCGAGCTCGCGACGGCGGGCGTGGCAGTCCTCGCCGCGACCCACCAGCACGTGGGCGGCGAGCGCCGGGAACCCGGAGGTGATCGTCCACACGTGGAGGTCGTGGACCTCGACCACTCCGTCGGCCTCGACCATGCGTCGCCCGACCTCCGAGGGGTCGATGCCGGCGGGAGCGGCCTCCAGTAGGACCCGAAGCGAGTCGCGCAGGATGCCGTAGGAGCTCGCGAGCACGAGCAGGCCGATGAGGACGGAGACCAGCGGGTCGGCGTAGCCCCAACCGGTGGTCAGCACGATGATCGCCGCCGCGATGGCTCCGACCGAGCCGAGCATGTCGGCCATCACGTGTCGGAGGGCGGCGGACACGTTGAGGCTGCGGTCGCCGCCTCGGGCCAGCACGGCGGCTCCCACCGCGTTGACCACAAGCCCGGCGAAGGCGACCGCGAGCATGGGGCCCGCCAGTATCGGTGAGGGCTCGGCCAGGCGGCCGAACGCCTCGATGAAGATCCACAGCGCGATGGCCACTAGCGTCACGCCGTTGGCGAGCGCGGCGAGGATCTCCGCGCGCTGGAGGCCGAAGGAGCGCTTCGGGGTGGCCGGGCGCCGGGCCAGCGCCAGGGCCAGCAGGGCGAGCCCGAGGGCCATCGCGTCGGAGAGCATGTGCCCGGCGTCCGCGAGTAGCGCGAGCGATCCGGTGAAGAGGCCGCCGACCACCTCCACCACGGCGAAGGCGGCGACCAGGACGAGCACGACTCCCAGCGCGCGTCCGTTCGCCGTCCGGTCCGGAGCGTGCACGTGGGGATGGCCGTGCGAGTGCCCCTGCGCGTGCGAGTGGCCGTGGCCGCTCAGGAGAGCTCCTCGACCTTCCAGACGACGAGGAAGCCGGCGACTACGAGCGCGGGCATCGTCCCGCCAAGGCTAGATGCCCATGGGCTGGTGCAGGAGCGCGCCCAGTCACGGCCGACCGGTCTGACAAGATCGGCGGACGATGAGCGACGGGAGCTCGTCCAGCACGACGGAATCGACGCAGACGCCGGACGGCGAGGGGGCCCGCGTCTCGGCGTCCCCTGCCGCCGACGAGGCCGCCGGGAAGGTGGAGACCATCCTCGCCGCGGCGGAGAGGGTGGCCGAGCAGGTGCGCCGCGACGGCGAGGCCGACGCCGACGCCGAGCGCCGGCATGCGGCGGAGAATGCCGCGGCCGAGAGGGCGCGCGCGACCGAGGAAGCCGAGGCCGAGCTCCAGCGGGCCGCCGGCGAAGTCGAGGCGCTGCGCGCGGAGGCGTTCTCAGACGTCCAGGAGGTGCTGAGAACCGCCCGCGAGGAGTCCGTCCGGGTGCGTGACGGTGCGCGGGCGGAGGCCGAGCAGATGCTGGCCGGCGCGCGTCGTGAGGCGCAGGCCCTGAAGGCCGAGGCCGCCTCGGATCGGGCACAGGCCGAGTCCGACCGTACCGCGGCCGCCGAGGAGGCATCGACGCTGCGCGCCGAGGCGCGCCAGGAGTCCGACGGCCAGCTCGAAGCCGCTCGGCGCCGGGCCGGCGAGCTGGAGGGTGAGGCTCGCGAGAAGGCCAGCGCCCGGGTGGCCGACGCTCAGAACGCCGCCGACGAGGCGCTGGCCGAGGCGCGCGCGCTGAGCGAGGGCCTGCGTGCGCTCGGCACCACCCTGTCGGACCGGGCCGAGCGCATCCTGCGCGACGTGCAGGGCGCCCACCGGCGGATCACCGGCGAGCTGCGAGGGGCGAGCGGCGGTCGCGGGGCGGGCGACGGCGATCGGGCGGGTGGCTCGGGCGCCGGCAGTCCGGACGTCCCGTCGTGGGTGCGCCGCTAGACCTACCCGCTCCGGCTGGGCGCGATGGCCTGGATCCCCGTGATCTCGCGTCCGACGATCAGCGACTGGATCGAGTCCGTTCCCTCGAACGTGAAGATGGCCTCCATGTCCGCGTGGTGGCGGGCCACATGGTTCTCGAGCAGGATG
>JACCZP010000072.1 GCA_013695885.1 Thermoleophilaceae bacterium
CGCACCATCTCGGTGATGGCGCGCTGCTCGTCGGTCTTGTCGGCGTACGGTGCGGTGGCGACGGCCAAGATGGAGCTCCTTGCGTGGGGTTCGGCGGCTCAGAGCGAGGGAATCGCCATTCTACCGGCGCCAGTCCGGCCCCCGGGGGGCGGCGCCCGCGGACCGGACGGCCGTTCGAAGGCCGTGTGCTCTACGGCAACGGACGTTCCTCCACGGCACATTCTGTGCCGGCCAGGAACAGCGTGTGCCGTAACTCCCAAGGCTGGCGAGGAAGGCACGCAGCCCGGCGGAAAAGCCACCGAGCGGGGGTGTAGGGCGGCGGGACCCCGGCCGGAGGAGAGGCGGGGCGGGCTACAAGCCCGGCGGAGGCTGGCCGGAGAGAGGCGGGGCTACAGCCCGGCGGGGTGCCGGGCTGTGAACCCGGCGGTGGGACGGGCGGTGCCCCAGCGCGGGCCCTTGCCCGGCGTGGTGCCGACCAGCGCGGACTCGCGGCCGCGGAAGCCGGTGTCGAAGCGAAGGCCGGCGATCACAACGAAGGCGTGGCCCGTGTGGGCGTAGACCGTGATCCAGCGGCCCGGGCCGGGCTCGCCCCACTGCATGAATGGTCCCGAGGCCAGCGGTGCGGGAAGCAGTCCGGCCTTGATCAGTGCGTAGGAGATGGCGCCGGAGCAGTCGTAGGCGGTGTCCTCGACCTTCCCGTGCCCGCCGCCGTAGCGGTAGGGAAGGTTGGCGATCTTGTTGGCTGCGGCGATGGCGGTCTTGACGGCGGCCGGCGCGTTCGCGGGGGGGACGGCCTGCCCGCCGACGATGCGCGCCTTGCCGGCCGGGCGGCCGCCGGAGGCGGGCTCGTCCGAGTTCGAGTCCTTCTCGGAGTCGACGTCTTCGGCGTCATCGACCGCGGCGTCACGGTCGCGGGAGCGCGGCCGCTCGGAGCGCCGCTCGTCCCCTGCCTCCGGAGATGCTCCCCCGGTCTGGGCGACCGCGGCCGCCGGCGACAGCGCGGCGAAGGCCACGAGAGCGCAGGCAACGAGCGCAGGGAGGAGTGAGCGGAGGCGGTCCATGATCTCTTTCGTACGCCTGCGGGGTTAGCTGACGGGCTCGCGCTGAAAGAGCTTGCGCGCCTCTCTTGGTAAGAGAGGTTCGCCCCGAGAACTTGGGTCCCCCGCTCCGCGTTTGCGGATTCGGCGTTGGGGAAAGGTAGCCTCAACCAGGCAGGCGTCAACCTTTCCCTGTGTGATTCTGCTCACACCGGCAAGTTTTGTTGCGCTATTTCATGCGCTGCAGCCAGCCGTAGCATCGCGATCGATGAACTTCGCCCGCGACGTCGTCGACGCCGCCCCCACCCACCGGCGCGCACTCGTGACGATCGATCGTGCCGGTGCCCGGGGCGAGCTCTCCTTCGGCGAGGTGGCGGAGCGCTCTGCCCGCCTCGCGGGCTCGCTGGTCGCGCACGGCGCACACCGCGGCGACGTGGTGATGACCCTCGCCGGCAACCGGCCGGAGTGGGCGCTGACCATGGTCGCGTGCTGGCGAATCGGTGCGGTCGCCCTCCCCTGCGCCGAGATGCTCCGCGCCGGCGACCTGCGCGCGCGCATGGACGCCGTCCAGCCGCGGATGGTGGTGGCCGACGAGCGGGCCGTCGAGACCGTCCTCGAGACGGGGTTCCGCGGTGCCCTGCTCCAGGTGCCCGACGAGCGGCTCTTCGAGGCCGACCCGGTGCCGGCCGCTGACCTCGACCCCCTCGACCCCGCGCTCGTGGTCTTCACCTCCGGCACCTCGGGCGAGCCGAAGCCCGTTCGCCACGGGCAGCGCTACCTGGCCGGGCAGGCGGTGCAGGCCGAGCACTGGCTCGGGGCCCGGCCCGGTGAGCTCTCCTGGTGCACGGCGGCCTCGGGCTGGTCGAAGTCCGCCCGCAACGCGTTCGTGGCCCCCTGGCTGCGGGGCGCCGCCGCCCTGCTCGAGGACCGGCGCTTCGACCCCGCCGAGCGACTGGCCACGGTCGAGCGCGAGGGCGTGTCGGTGCTCTGCATGGCGCCGACCGAGTACCGCACGGTTGCGAAGGCCGTTCCCCTTCGCCCCCTCCCCGGCCTCCGCCACGCCGTGGCGGCCGGCGAGCCGCTCAACCCCGAGGTGGTCCGGCTGTGGCAGGAGGGGTGCGGCGTGGCCATCCGCGACGGCTACGGCCAGACCGAGACCGGCGCCCTAACCGGCATGCCGCTCGACGAGGAGGTGCGGCCGGGCTCGATGGGTCGGCCGCTGCCCGGCTTTCGCCTCTGGGTGGAGGACGGCGAGCTCTGCCTCGACCCTGCAACCGTCCCCACCTTCCAGCTCGACGGGCCGGAGGGGACCTGGCGGACCGGCGACCGCGTCCGCGAGGACGCCGAGGGCTTCCTGTGGTTCGAGGGGCGCACCGATGACGTGATCATCTCCTCCGGCTACCGGATCGGGCCGTTTGAGGTGGAGTCCGTGCTCGTCTCCCACCCCGACGTGGCCGAGGCGGCGGCGGTCGCCCATCCCGACCCGGAGCGCGGCGCGGTGGTGCGGGCGGTGGTGGTGCTGCGACCCGGACGCGAGTCGAGCGACGGCCTGGCCCGGGAGCTCCAGGAGCACGTCAAGGGCCGGACCGCGCCCTACAAGTATCCCCGAATCGTCGAGTTCGCCGACTCGCTGCCGAAGACCTCGAGCGGAAAGATCCGACGTGCGGAGCTCCGGCGTGCCGCGGCGCCCACCGCTTAGAGGCAACGACCCGGGGTAGACCGGACCCGTGGCCAACCGCCTCGCCCACGAGACCTCCCCCTACCTCCTCCAGCACAAGGACAACCCGGTCGACTGGCACGCCTGGGGACCCGAGGCCCTCGACCGCGCGCGCACCGAGGATCGTCCGCTGCTGGTCTCCATCGGGTACTCGGCCTGCCACTGGTGCCACGTCATGGAGCGTGAGTCCTTCGAGGATCCCGATACCGCCGCGCTGATGAACGAGCGCTTCGTGTGCGTGAAGGTCGACCGCGAGGAGCGCCCCGACGTCGACGCCATCTACATGGAGGCGTGCCAGGCCATGACCGGCCACGGCGGGTGGCCGCTGAACGCGTTCCTCACCCCCGAGCAGGTGCCGTTCTACGTGGGCACGTACTTCCCGCCAGGCCCGCGGCAGGGGATGCCCGCGTGGCGCCAGGTGCTCGAGGCGGTGGCCACCGCCTGGGACGAGCGGCGCGAGGAGATCCGCTCCGGGAGCGAGCGCATCGTCGAGCGGCTTAAGGGCGGGGCCCTGCTCGAGCCCCCGGCCGGCGATCTCGATCCTCGGACCCTCGATGCGGCCGCGCGGGACATCGCCGCGTCTCACGACGACGCCCGAGGCGGCTTCGGCGGCGCGCCGAAGTTCCCGATGTCCTCGGCGATCGAGCTGCTGCTGCGCCGCGGCAGGGCCGAGACCGCGGCCACGACCCTCCGCGCGATGGCCTCGGGCGGCATCTACGACCAGGTGGGCGGCGGCTTCGCGCGCTACTCGGTGGACGCCGTCTGGCTCGTCCCCCACTTCGAGAAGATGCTCTACGACAACGCGCTGCTCGCCCGCGCCTACCTGCACGGGTGGCTGGTGACCGGCGAGGAGCTGTTCCGCACAGTGTGCGAGGAGACCCTGGACTGGGCGCTGCGGGAGATGCAGGCCCCGGAGGGCGGCTTCTACTCCGCCCTCGACGCCGACTCCGAGGGCGAGGAGGGGCGCTTCTACGTGTGGACCATCGGGGAGCTCCACGAGGTCCTCGGCGGCGAGGCCGAAGAGGCCATCGCGTGGTTCCGCGCCACCGAGGCCGGAAACTTCGAGGGACGGAACATCCTGACCCGCGGCGGAGGGCCCGCGCCGGCAGGGCTGCCCGCCTGGCGCCGGCGGCTCTACGAGGCGCGCGCCGAGCGCGTCTGGCCGGGGCTCGACGACAAGCGGCTGACCGCCTGGAACGCGCTGATGGTCTCCGCCCTGGCCGAGGCCGGTGCCGTGCTCGGGCGCGAGGACTACCTGGACGCCGCCGGCCGATGCGCGGACTTCCTGCTCACCCAGCTCCGCGACGCCGACGGGAGGCTTCTGCGCACCTACAAGGACGGCGACGCCCGACTGCTCGGCTACCTCGAGGACCACGGCTTCCTGCTCGAGGCCCTGATCTCCCTGTACGAGGCCTCCTTCGAGCCGCGATTCTTCCACGCCGCCCGCGAGCTGGCCGACGCCACCATCGGCCGCTTCGCCGACGAGCAGCGCGGCGGGTTCTTCGAGACCGCCCACGACCACGAGGCGCTCGTGGCGCGCCGCAAGGACCTCGAGGACACGCCCATCCCGGCCGGCAACTCGAGCGTGGCCTACGGGCTGCTGCGCCTGGCCGCGCTGACCGGCGAGGCCGCGTACGAGGAGCGGGCGGTGGGGGTGCTCACGCTCCTCCACGAGATCGCCGGGCGCCACCCGCTCGCCTTCGGGCACCTCCTCCAGGCGCTCGACTTCCACATGGCCGCCGTTCGCGAGGTGGCGCTCGTCGGCCCCGACCGCGCGCCGCTCGAGCGGGTGGTGCGCAGAGCCTTCCGTCCGCACCTCGTGCTCGCGGGCGGCGAGGCCGACGGGGTGCCCCTGCTCGAGGGCCGCGAGCCCGTCGACGGACGTGCGGCGGCCTACGTCTGCGAGCGCTTTGCCTGCCGAGCGCCGGTGACCGAGCCCGAGGAGCTGTCCGCCCTGCTGGGGTAGGTTGCTCCGCGATGGCCGAGGTGGGCGCGGAGACGGGCGGCGCCATCTGGGTCGCGTTCCTGGCAGCCTTCGTGCTCGCGGCGCTCACCGCCTTTGCCTATGCGGAGCTCGTGACGAAGTACCCGCGGGCGGCCGGCACGGCGCTGTACGCCGACCGCGCGTTCGGGATCCCGTTCCTGACCTTCATGGTGGGCTTCGCGATCATGGCCTCGGGCGTGACCTCGGCCGGAACCCGAGGCGGGCGTTCCCACGGGCGCTGTTCGGCGGCTTGGTGGTAGCCGGCCTGATCTACGTGCTGGTGGCGCTCACCGCGGCAATGGTCGTCGACCCCGCCCGCCTGGCCGAGTCGGACGGGCCGCTGCTCGAGGTCGTGCGCGTCGGCGCCCCCGCGGTGCCCCCGGCGCTGTTCGCGGGCATCGCTCTGTTCGCGCTGGCCAACAGCGCGCTGATCAACATGGTCATGGCCTCGCGGCTCGTCTACGGCATGGCCGACCGAGGGCTCGTGCCGCGCGTGTTCGCGCGGCTGCTTCCGGGACGGCGGACGCCGTGGGCGACCGCGTCGAGCACGACCACTTCCGCGCCCCCGCCGTGCTCCCGGTGCTCGGGGCGATCGCAGCCGCGGCGCTGATCGTGCAGAACGACGGCGCGGTCTTCCTCAGGGCCGGGATCATCCTCCTGGTCGGAGTCCTCCTGTGGGCGATCAACCGCCTCGTGGGCGGGCGCGGAGGCGGCTAGCTGCGCGCCGAGGGCCTGGGCGGCCCGACCCGGGGTTAGAACACAGGCGAGGCGGCGGCGAGCCAGACCACTTCGGGGGCCTCGCCGTCATGCAGCAGCGCGGCCGGCGTGCGGTCGTCGAGCTCCGCGCTCGGCTCGAGCAGCCACTCGTGGGCGCTGCCCGGGCCGTCCTGCGCGGCGAGGAAGGCGGTGACCGCGTATAGGTTGCGAAGGCGGCGTTCGAGACCGGCGTCCGGCGCCACCCCGTGGGCCACGCGATCGACCTCCTCGGGGGTGTGCGCTCCCGCGGCGAAGGCGGTGAGGCGCGGCCCGAGAGTGACGACCAGCCACTCGGCCAGGTGGTCGACCGCCGCGGTGGCGAGATCCTGCTGACCGACATAGGACTGGGGAGCTGCTGAAGCTGCTGGCACCGACACGGCGCCTCCTTGCCCGCTGATGGAGTGAACGTAGCGAGGGATCCGGACCCCTACATGGGGGCTACCCACCGTCCGTCCATCCTGTTAACCCCACCATCGGCCGAAACGATCGGTGTCATTAGGACGGCACGCGCGACCCTCGGTGGCCCGTCCAGGGTCGAGCAGGCCTCTCTAGAGGATCGACATGTACCGGTCGAGCTCCCAGGGGGTGACCTGCACTCGATAGTCGTCCCATTCCTGGCGCTTGATCTCCACGAAGCGGTTGAACGTGTGCTCGCCGAGCGTGCGCAGGGCGAGCTCGGACTCCGCGGTCAGCTCGATCGCCTCTCCGAGCGTCGCGGGAAGCTGCTCGATGCCGAGCCGGTGGCGCTCGTCGGGAGCCAGGTGGTAGAGGTTCTTCTCCATCGGCTCCGGCAGCTCGTAGCCCTTCTCTATCCCCTCGAGTCCCGCCTGCAGCAGCACGGCGAACGTGAGGTAGGGGTTGCAGGCCGGGTCGGGGCAGCGGAGCTCCATCCGCGTGGCCTTCTCCTTGCCCGGGTGGTAGAGCGGCACCCGCACGAGCGCCGAGCGGTTGCGCCGGGACCACGCGACGTACACGGGCGCCTCGTAGCCGGGCACGAGCCGCTTGTAGGAGTTCACCCACTGCGCGAAGATCGAGGAGATCTCGCGGGCGTGCTTGAGCTGGCCGGCGATGAACGCCTTGCCGGTCTCCGAGAGGAAGTACTGGTCGTCGGGGTCGTAGAAGGCGTTGCGACCACCCTTGAACAGCGACTGGTGGGTGTGCATCCCGGAGCCGTTCTTGCCGAACAGGGGCTTCGGCATGAACGTCGCGTGCCACCCGTACTTCATGGCGTACTCCTTGACGGTGATGCGGTAGGTCATCGTGTCGTCGGCCATCTTCAGGGCGGGCGCGTAGCGCATGTCGATCTCGTGCTGGGACGGTCCCACCTCGTGGTGGGTGTACTCGACGTGGATGCCGAGCTGCTCGAGGGCGAGAACGGTCTCACGGCGCACGTCGGAGCCCGCGTCGAGCGTCGTGAGGTCGAAGTAGCCGCCCTCGTCGAGCACCTCGGGGATACCGTCGGTCGGGCGGGCGCTCTTGAAGTAGAAGTACTCGAGCTCCGGGCCGACGTTGAACGCGTCGAACCCCATCGCCTCGGCGCGGGCCAGCGCGCGACGGAGGATGTAGCGCGGGTCGCCCTCGTAGGGCTCGCCGGAAGGGGTGAGGATGTCGCAGAACATCCGCGCCACGCCCTGGGACTCCGGCCGCCAGGGCAGCACGGCGAAGGTGGCGGCGTCGGGCATGGCGATCATGTCCGACTCCTCGATGGCGTTGAAGCCGGTGATCGAGGAGCCGTCGAATCCCATCCCGCCCTCGAACGCGTCGTCGAGCTCGGCCTTGTTGATCGAGAAGGACTTGAGCTGGCCGAGGACATCGGTGAACCAGAAGCGGATGAAGCGGATGTCGCGCTCCTCGACGATCGCCTTGACGTCGTCGCGGGTCTGGGGGCGCTCGGCCACGTTCAGCGCACTCAGCCGAGCCAGGCGTGCGCCCACGACTTGAGCGCACGGACCGCCGGCTCGAGCGCGCGTCCCTTGCGGGTCAGGCCGTACTCGACGCGGACGGGCGCTCCCCGGAGTACGCGGCGCTCGACGATCCCCTCGTTCTCGAGCTCCTTGAGGCGCTGGGAGAGAAGGCGATCCGAGAGGTCGGGCACGAGCTGGCGGACCTCGGTGAAGCGGAGGGGCCCGTCCATGAGGACGAGCAGGATGGCTCCGGTCCATCGCTTGCCCACGAGCTCGACCGAGCGGTGGTAGAGCGCACAGCAGGCGCGCTCCTCGGACACCGCCCGAGGTTTCTCGCGCACGGCGGTAATCACGATCGTCATGGCGGTGGCCTTCGGGCGGCGCTCAGGCCGCCCGGAGCATCCGGCCGTCCTCGGCCGAGCCGTCGCGCGGCACGTCGCCGGCGCGCGTGACCACGCCCGTGAACGAGCCGAGCGCAACGTGAGCGATCGTCTCGAGGATCTGCTCGTCGGACCAGCCGGCCTCCCGCGCCTCCTCGTGGAGGTGCACCGGAGGGGCGCCGTCGGACTCGAGCAGCGCCTTGACGTAGCGCAGGAGCACCGCCTCGCGCTCGTCCCGCGAGTCGAACTCGCGGGCCAGGGCGATCTCGTCGAGTCCGATGCCGGCCTCACGGGCGGTGCGCTGAAGCGTCGTGAGCCAGTACTCGCTGCCCTGGTACTGGGCAACGGCCAGCGCTATCCGCTGCTGGGTCTTGAGAGGGAGAGAGCCGTTGCGAAGCTCCGACCGGAACTTTGCGTAGGCGCGGAGCACCGCCGGTGAGCCCGCCAGCACACCGATGAAGTTCGAGAGCTGCCCGCCGCCGGCGAGCGCTCCCTTCAGCACCGGGACGCTTCGCTCGGGGGCCGTCAGCTCGTCGTGGACCTGGAACCTGCTCTCCTGTGTCTTCATCGCCGCGTCACTTTCTGCCACACGCTTACGTGCCGTAAGCATAGATGGGGCGCCGCCGTTTCGCTCATTCCTTGTACGCACTCACGGCCCGGTCCGGATGCCCGGGCCGAGCGCCGTCAGAGGACCGTGAGATTCGACCCCGCGGGCGCGCCGCAGGTCCGACGGGGCGGCCGGCCGCGGCCCCGTGGGGCGAGCCTCACCGACGGCTCGGAGGGCCGCGGGCGGGACCTCAGCGCTGCGCTACGACGCCGGCCGCAGCGGCGGGCGCCGGAACGTCCGCCTGCGCGGTGGCGGCAGCCATGAACGCCAGCACGAGGCCCAGTCCGACCGCCCAGAGGGCCAAGCGGTCGGGCCGCTCGACAGTCCGTGCGGTTCCCGTCGGACCACGGCGGGCCTCCGCCGTTCCGAGGTCTCGCGGTGCCCGGGTGCCGGCGCGCGACTGACCGGTGACGACGATCGTCCGCGGAGCGCTGGCCGCCGCGACGCGGGCTGCGTTCGCCTCGAGAACCCGAGCGCCCGCCGGACCCTCGGAGCGGACCCGGGCCCGCGGATGGGGACGACCCGGTGCCGGGGGCTGGCTTGGGGGGTCGGGACGCCGGGGGCGGTCGGGGCGCGCGAGAGCGCCGTCACCGTCGCGCACCACTCGCAAAGCGCGGGGGTGTGTGAATTCGTCGTCGTAGCGGAGGCGGCGGGCGCTGGCTTCGGGCATGTCGCGCTCTCTTCCTCGTTGGCCGGCGGGTCGTCCGTCGGGGCATGGACACGCGGCCCATCCGCTCGAGGCAAAGATCTCGTGCGCCGCGCCAACCGTGGCTTTCCGCCCTCCGCCTCGCTCCCACGCGAGGCACCCGGACTGTCCTTGGACGAGGCGGCACGGTATCAGCGACCACGGACGGAAACGCGGGCATGCGCCAGGCAACGGCTCCGATCACCCGCTATTTGCGGGAATGACGTGGGTACGGCAGGGGAAGCCTACGGGGGGCCCGGATGGCTTCTCAGGCGTTCCCAAACGTCCGTGGGCAGTAGAGCTAGCGCCCGGCCACCGCCGAGACGTAGGCCGACACGGCCTTCGCCTGCTCTTCCTCGAGGAGGCCGGCGGGCATGCGCAGGTCGCCGGTGCCTCCGTTGTTGATGGCGTTCAGCACCCTCTCCTCCGACACCCGCCCGAGCTGGTCGAGGTCGGG
>JACCZP010000113.1 GCA_013695885.1 Thermoleophilaceae bacterium
GGGCAGCCGGGCGGGGGCGGCGCACCCGCGCCGGGCGGGCAGCCCGGCCAGCCGCGCGTGCTCGGCCAGATTCCCCTCGAGGCCCTGCCCGGCGAGGAGGGCGAGGGACGGGCCGTGATCGCCGAGCAGCAGGGCGAGCGTGCGGTGGTCATCCAGGCCCGTGGCATCGAGGGCGTGGACGAGGACGAGCTGCTCGAGGTGTGGTTCTACAACTCCCGCGAGGAGGCGAAGTCGATCGGTGCCCAGCGCGTCCAGCGTGGCTCCTTCCAGGGCCTCGGCACCCTGCCCCCGGACTGGCAGCGCTTCCGCTTCATCGACGTCTCGCGCGAGCGCGCCGACCGCAATCCGCGCCACTCGGGCAGCTCGGTGCTGCGCGGCGAGACTCGGGCAGCCCAGGCCGGGCTGCCTCGTGGCGGGCCCTAGCGGCGGGCCGCCGGGCGTCTAGGGCAGCAGCTTCCCCGGGTTCATGACCCCTTGGGGGTCGAGGCGCTCCTTAGCCGCCTGCCACACCGCCACGCCCAGGCCTCCGACCTCCCTCTCGATCCACGGCCGGTGGTCGGCGCCGACCCCGTGGTGATGGGTGATCGTCGCCCCGCGTGAGGCGATGGCCTCGCTCGCGGCATGCTTGCCCGCTCGCCACTGCGCGAGCTCGGCGCCCTCCTCGGCGCGGGCCAGCACGGTGAAGTAGAGCGAGGCGCCCGTGCCGTAGAGGTGGGATACGTGGCAGCCGACGAGCGGCGGGGTGCCACGCGCGGCGAGCACTTCGCGCAGCGCGCCGGCCACCGCGCCGTGCAGGTCGAGCAGGCCCGACCAGGACGTGGCGGTCTCGAGCGTGTCCACCAGCGCCCCGGCGTCCATCAGCTCGTCGCGCAGATACGGAGCGGCGTAGCGGCTGCGAGCCCACGCCCGGCCCGGGCCCTCGCCGAGCGCCAGCGCGCCGGAGGAGCGCATCAGCCGTGCGGTGCGCGCCTGGCGGCGGGCCACGAGACGGCTCTCCCCCTCGAAGCCGAGGATGGCCACGGCGCCGGCGCCGTGGCCGCGGGCACGCAGGTAGGCCCGTCCGGCCCGATCGGCCACCGACCCCGTGGAGGCGAGCGCGAGCGAGAGCCGGGACTCTTCCTCGTCGGAGAGCCGTGCGATGTCGGGCGCGGCTTCGGCCTGGGCGAGCATCCGGAAGGCCTCGACCCCGTCGGCGAAAGAGCGAAACGACCAGCCCTCGTACCGGCGCACGGCGGGCGCGGGACGGAGCGCGACCGTGACGTCGGTCAGGATCCCGAGCGTTCCCTCCGATCCCACCGCCAGCTCGCGCAGCGACGGACCGGCCGCCGACGCCGGCACCGCGCGTGAGGTGAGCTCGCCGGCCGGCGTGGCCATGCGCAGGCCGAGCACGTTGTCCTCGATCCGTCCGTAGCCGGTCGAGGCCTGGCCCGCCGAGCGCGTGGCCACGAACCCACCGACGGTGGCGAGCTCGAAGGACTGCGGGAAGTGACCGAGCGTGAGCCCCTGGGCGCCAAGGGCCGCCTCGACGCGGGCGCCCACCGCGCCGGCCCCGAGGACGGCGGACAGCGAGCGGCGGTCCACCACGTGAACGTGGTCCAGACGCCCGAGGTCGACGGTCACGGCCGCTTCGAACCCGTCCCGGGAGGGCGTGACCCCACCGACGACGCTTGTGCCGCCGCCGAACGGAATCACGGCCACCCCGGCCTCGGCGCAGGCGCGAAGGGCCTCGGCCACCTCCTCCCTCGAGCCGGGCTCGAGCACCGCGTCCGGGGCGTGGGACGCATCGCCCGCACGCAGGCCGAGCAGGTCGGGATAGCTCTTGCCGGCCGCCCGGCTCACCCGTGCCAGGCGATCCTCCCGTACGTGCTCGGCGCCGAGCGCCGCGTGCAGGCGCCCCCGCAGGCGGGCGGGCAGCCGTCCCTCGGGCAGGCGCACCTCCTCGAGGACGGGCGCCCCGGTGCGCCCCCGCCAGGGCTGCGGGTCCAGTCCGATCTCCCTGTGCAGGAGCTCGCCGGCGTGGTCGGGAAGGTGCGCGCGGCGGGACTCGCCTCCCCATCCCCACCAGCGCGTGTGGTCGGTGAGCCGGCTCATCGCGACCCGTCCGCCTCGAACACGTACGACAGCCCGTCGAGGGCCCCGTCCAGGCGCCGTCGCGTGGCGCGCCGGACCATGAAGCCGCCGAGCATCGATACCCCGCGCAACTTCTCTCGCGCCTCGAGCTCGATGCGCGTGGCCCGGCCGCCCTCCGCGGGCTCCAACTCGATCGTGGTGTCCGCCTCGGCCAGGAAGCCCTCGAAGGGCGTCTCCTCGACCTCTTGGCGCCAGCGCAGGAGGCGCGGGCGCTCGGCGCGGACGCGCGTGAAGTCGGCGCGCACCGGTCGGCCCTGAGAGCTTCGCTGCACCGTCGTCCACTCGAGCCCCGAGGCGTCCTCCACGCGCTCGACGTCGGGCCACCAGCGCGGTAGGTGGCTGGGGTCGGCGACGACGTCCCATACCTCCTCGGGCGGGGCGTGCACCGTACGCGAGCGCCGCACCGTGGGCACGGGCTACTCCTCCTCGTACTCGATCAGCGAGTGGACGTGGTGGGTGCCCAGGCGGTCGCGTCCCCGCAAAAAGGCGAGCTCCACCACGAACAGGCAGCCGGCCACGTGAGCCCCGGCCCGCTCGACCAGCGTGCACAGGGCGCGTGCGGTGCCGCCGGTGGCCAGCAGGTCGTCGTGCACCAGCACGCGGGCACCGCCGGAGAGGGCGTCGCGGTGCACCTCCAGGGCGTCGACGCCGTACTCGAGCGCGTACTCCACCGAGGAGGTGTCGGCCGGCAGCTTGCCGGGCTTGCGTGCGGGGATGAAGCCGGCGCCGAGCCGTGCCGCCAGGGCTCCGCCGAGCACGAACCCGCGGGCCTCGGCCGCCACCACAAGGTCCACCCCGAGAGGGGCGGCGCTCTCGGCCAGCGCCTCGATCGTCTGCGCCAGCCCCGACGGATCGAGCAGCAGCGGCGTGATGTCCTTGAACACGATCCCCGGTCGCGGGAAGTCCGGGATGTCGCGGATCAGCGTCCGCAGCTCGGGCGCCACCGTCAGGAGGTGAGCTTGCGAAGGTCGCGGACGAGCAGCAGGTGCTTGAGGTGGGAGGCGATCGTGGCCAGGTTCTCGAGCGCTTCCACCGCCTCACGCCGGCGCTCCGGATTGCGCGAGCGAAGGGCCGGGGCCAGGATCTGCTCGAGCAGCGCGGCCTCCCGGTCAGCCGAGGTACGAAAGACGCGCAGGTTGCGCCCGCCGACCCCGAACCGCGCGAGCTGGGCCACCGCGCGCACGATCTCGCGGTCGGTCTCGTCGTAGAGGGTCTCGCCGTCGCGGCGCTCCCCGCGGATCACCCCGTACTCCTCCAGCTCGCGCACGAGGCTTGCCTCCGCGCCGGTGTCCTCGAGCACCTCGGACAGCGGGAGCTCCGCGGCCCGGCTGGGAGCGGAGAGGCTGGCGCGGCGCAGCGCGCGTGGGTCCGGCATCGACCCCTGCGAGACGTCGGACTCGGTGCGCCCGGAGGCCAGCTCCTGACGGATCACCCGGAGGGGGAGGAACTCGTCGCGCTGGAGCTTGAGGATGGTGCGCAGGCGCTGCACGTCGGTCGGCCCGTAGAGCCGGTAGCCACCGCGGGTGCGCTGGGGGGAGACGAGCTTCTGGTCCTCCAGGTAGCGGATCTTCGAGATCGAGATCTCGGGGAACTCGCGCTCGAGCTGCTTGCAGACCGCGCCGATGGTCAGCGCCTTGGTGCTCGATGATGCGGCACGGGGTTGCCCTGCGCCGCCGCGTCCGCCGGGCGGGGCGAGCCCCGAGCTCGCGCCTCCGTCGGCGCTCATCGCTCGAGGAACGTCAGCTTGTACTTGCCGATCTGGAGCTCGTCCCCGTGCTGGAGCATGTGCGACTCGATGCGCCGGCGGTTCACGTAGGAGCCGTTGAGCGAGCCGAGGTCGTCGATGTAGAGGCCGTCACGGCGCCACACGAGCACGGCGTGGTTCCGCGAGACCGTGACGTCGTCGAGGAAGACCTCGGCCTCGGGGCTGCGTCCGACCCGCATCCGCTCGGCGCTCAGCGCGAAGCTCTCCCCGCTGCGCCCGCCGCCGGATCGGATCACCAGCGTGCCCCCGGCCGTCACCGAGGCCTCGGGATCGACGGCGTGCAGCTCCGCCGAGTCCTCGAGCTGGTAGGACGCCGTCGTGTCCTGCGGCGAGGCGCCGGCCAGGAACGCGCCGCACTTCTGGCAGTAGTTGGCGCCCTCGGGGTTACCGAAACCGCACTCCGGGCAGTGCACGGAAGTCCCTCCCCCGACCGCTAGAGAGTGCCGTCGCCCGGCAGTCCCTTGCCCGCGAGGATGTCCGTGAGCTGCTGGACGTCCGCGCCGGAGATCACCGCCTCGCCCTCCTCGTGCTTCTTGCGGAGGCGGTTCACGAGCTCCGCCCGCAGGATGTCGATCTTGCCGTGCAGGATGCGACGACGGTAGGAGACCTCCTGCTCTTCTTCGGTGAGCTGGGCGATCAGCTCCTTGAGCTCGGGGTCACTCAGCGCGCCGAGCTCTGGAAAGGTGTCCATCCGCGTCCTTCCTTGCGTCGGGTTGGAACGAGCCGCCCACTATACCCGAGGGTCAAGCCGAGGTTGAGGGTCCCCTCGATGCCGGCCATCCGGCGCGCACGTACTGGTAGGTCGCGACCAACGTGAGCGCCAGGCCGACGATCAGGAAGGCGTCGGCCACGCGAGTGTCCACGAGCATGGCGAGGAAGAGCGAGAACATCGTCGGCCACACCGCCCAGCGCCCGAGCATGTTCACGTTCAGATCCGCTCCCCGCCACAGCGCCAGGCGGGTGACCGCGACCATGAACACCTCGCGCGCGAGCAGGACGGCCAGGGCCCAGCGGGGGAGCAGGTCGAAGTGCCATGCCACCACGACGCCGGAGGCCACGATCAGCCGGTCCACCAGCGGGTCGAGCAGGGCGCCGAGGCGCGAGTACTGCCCGGTCATGCGGGCGACGACCCCGTCGAAGTAGTCGCTCGCCGTGACCAGCCAGAACAGGAGCGCGGCGGTGGTGCTGCGCCCGTCCCCCGACGTGAACGCGAACACGAGGAACACGGGCACGAGCCCGAGCCGCGCGAAGCCGATCGCGTTCGGCACGGTCCACGGGTTGAGCGGCTGTCCGCGGAGGGTGGCCGGAGGGGGCCCACCCGAGCGGTCGAGCCCGAGCAGCCGGCGCTTGGTCAGGGGAGCCGGCGCCACCGCTCGAGCACCTCCTCGGCGGCGCCCGCGAGCGCGACATTCGCGCTCTCGCGGCCGCGCCGCACCTGAAGCTCGGCCTCGCCCGCCTCGACCCCCCGGCGCCCGATCGTGACCCGAAGGGGGCATCCGAGCAGCTCCGCGTCGGCGAACTTCTCGCCCGGACGGATCTCCCGGTCGTCGTAGGCCACGTCGAGCCCGAGGTCCCGAAGCTCGCCGTACAGGTCGTCCGCCACGCGGGCGGCCTCCTCGTCGGCGCCTCCGAGCCGCACGAGCTCGACGTCGAACGGCGCGATCGACCGCGGCCACGAGATGCCGCGCTCGTCTGCGTACTGCTCCACCGCCGCCGCCATGATCCGGGCCGGCCCGATCCCGTAGGAGCCCATCCACACCGGGTGCTCGGTGCCCGACTCGTCGAGGTAGGTCGCCCCGAGCGGCTCGGAGTACCGGGTGCCGAGCTTGAAGATGTTGCCCACCTCGATGGCGGGCTCGAGGCGGATCTCGGCGCCCGCCGGACAGCGGTCACCGGCCTCGACGGTGCGCACGTCCACCCACTCGGCGTCGAAGTCCCGTCCGGGCTCGACCCCGCGCAGGTGGCGGTCGGCCTCCCCCGCGCCGCTGACGAGCCCGCGGAGGCCGCGCAGGGCCTCGTCGGCCAGGACCCGCGTGCGGGCGCCCACAGGCCCTATGAACCCGGGCACGCTCCCGAAGCGCTCGGCCACCTCGGCGACGCGCGCGGGGCGGGCGGGCTCGCCGAGCGCGTTGTGGAGCTTGATCTCGTTCAGACGGTGGTCCCCGCGCAGCAGCACCAGCACGGCCTCGCCGGACTCGGTGATGGTCGGCATGGCCTTGACGAGCGCCCCGTGCGGGACCTCCAGCATGCCCGCCACCTGCTCGACGGTGGTGGCGCCGGGGGTGTCCACGGGCTCGGGCGCGGCCAGGGGCTCCGGCAGGTCCGCCACCGGCCGGGGCTCCGCGCTCGCCACCTCGACGTTGGCGGCGTAGCCGGCGCTCGAGAGCGCGACCTCGTTCTCGCCCGCCGCGCACGGCGCCATGTACTCGTGCGCGCCGAATCCGCCCATCGCCCCCACGTCCGACTCCACGCGGTACCACTCGAGGCCGCAGCGGTCGAAGATCGCGTCGTAGGCGCTCACGTGCTTCTCGTAGGAGGCGTCGAGGCCCTCGAGGTCGCGGTCGAAGGAGTAGGAGTCCTTCATCACGAACTCGCGCGTGCGCAGCACGCCCGCCCGCGGCCGGGGCTCGTCGCGTTCCTTGAGCTGGAAGTGGTACAGGATGAGCGGCAGGTCGCGGTAGGAGCGCACCTCGTTCGCCACGTGGGAGGTGAGCGCCTCCTCGTGGGTCATGGCGAGCACGAGGTCGGCTCCGCGACGGTCCTCGAGCTTGAACAGCTCGTCGATCCCGTAGCGCCCGGAGCGCCGCCACAGCTCCGCCGGCTGGAGGAGCGGGAGCAGGAGCTCCTGGCCGCCGATGCGGTCGATCTCCTCGCGCACGATCTGCTCGACCCGGCGGTGCACGCGCCAGCCCGCGGGCAGAAAGCTCCACATGCCGGCTCCGAGCTGGCGCACGAGCCCCGCCCGGACCATGAGCCGGTGGGAGACCGCCTCCGCGTCGGCCGGCGCCTCCTTCACGGTCGGGAGGAAGTAAGCGCTGAGCCTCGTCACGGGGAGATCGAGTCTAAGCCGTGGGCCGAGGCCACCTGCCGCGTCGCGCTGCGCCCCGCCACGACCGATAAGGTCCGCACCGGAACCCTGCCGGTTCCCTGCTGTTATGGACACTGTCATGGCCCGATCCATCCACCGCCCCGTCCGCCGGCGCCTGCTCGCAGCCGTCGCCTTCGCCGGCGCCCTGCTCGGCGCGGTCCCCGCCGTCTCGGAGGCGGCGCGCGGGCAGCTGACGATCATGGAGGATCCCAGCCAGCTGGTCAGCGAGGACCCCGGCCGCCGCGCACAGACCCTCGCCGAGTTCGAGGCGCTCGGCGTCGACACCGTGAAGATCGCGGTGCCGTGGCGCTCGGTCGCGCCGTCGTCGGGGTCGGAGTCCCGGCCCGGGGGCTTCGACGGCGCCGATCCCTCCGCCTATGCCGAGGGCGCCTTCGCCCGCTTCGACGGGGCCGTGCAGGACGCCACCGCACGCGGCTTCCGGGTCATCCTCTCCCCCACCGCGCCCGCCCCGGAGTGGGCCACCCAGCGCGGCGAGCGCTCGGGCGTGGTCGGTGTTTGGAGGGTGGATCCCGCCGAGTACGGCCGCTTCGTGCAGAGCCTCGGCGTGCGCTACTCGGGCTCGTTCCAGGGGCTCCCGCGCGTTTCGAGCTGGTCGCTGTGGAACGAGCCGAACCATCCCCTCTTCATGCAGCCCCTCTCCGAGCGCCTCGGGGGCGGGCGGCTGGTGCCGAGCTCGCCGCACCGCTACCGGCGGATGTACGTGGCCGGCCAGGGCGGGCTCGAGCGCTCGGGCCACGGCTCGGACACCGTGCTGTTCGGTGAGATCCTGCCCATCGGGCAGTCGAACCGCGGGCCGACGAACACGATCCGCCCGATCGAGTTTCTGCGCGAGTTCTACTGCCTGGACGAGCGCTACCGCGCCTACCGCGGCCGCCGCGCCCGGGTGCGGGGCTGCTCCCGCTTCCCGCGGGTGAAGACGAGCGGGCTGGCCTACCACGCCTACACCCGCCCGGGCGGCCCGCGCGTGGTCGTGCCCACTACCGACGACGCGACGATCGGCCAGATCCGCCGCCTCGAGCAGGCGCTCACGCGCATCGCGCGCAGCCGGCGCGTGCAGCGCGGCCTGCCGATCTACAACACGGAGTTCGGCCTCCAGAGCAAGCCGCCGGACTGTGGCGGCTTCGGCACCTCGCTCGCGAACCAGGCCGCCTACATCAACGAGTCCGAGTACATCTCCTACACCCGGCCGCGGGTGGCCAGCTACTCGAACTACCTGCTGATCGACGATGCGATCAACACCTCGTTCGGCCGCTCGTCCCCCCAGCGCTACCGCGGCTTCCAGTCCGGGCTGCGCTTCGGTCCGAACGCGCTCTCGTGCTCGGGCGGCGGCGCGTTCGCTCTCGCGCAGCAGAAGCCGGCCTACGAGGCCTTCCGCACGCCGATCTTCGTCCGCCGCGTCCGCGGGGGGGTCCAGGTCTTCGGGCGGGCGCGCCCGCGGCGCTTCGAGCCCCAGGCCATCCAGATCCTCCGCAACGGGAACACGGTCGGCACCGTCACCGCCCGGGGATACTTCCTGACGCGCGTGCGCGGCTCGAGCGCCGGGACGTGGCAGCTGCGCTGGAGCGCGGGTGGCCAGACCTTCGAGTCGCGGACCACACGTGCGCTGGCCGATCCGCGCAACGCCCGGCGCGGGTCGAGCGGGCCCGAGCGGACGGCCAGCGGCAGGTAGCCGTCCTTCGGCCGGGTCCGGGCGCTGCTGCGGGCGGGTCCTGTCGCCGTCCGTGCCCTCGCGGCTCGGGCTGGGCGGTCTACCGCGGGGAGTGGTTGGGCTCGACTCCCCCACCTCCCGGCTACCGCCTTCGGTGGGCTCGCTCGCGCAGGCGTCCGCCCTTGCGCGAGAGCACTACCGGCGCCACCCGCCCGATCGGCGTGGGGCCGACGACGGCGCGCGTCTACTGCTGGGAGGGTCGGCCTAAGCGGACTCTGCCGAACTCGTCAACCGCTGTTGCCCATCCACGGCAATGCGGGTACCTTCGCGCAGGCGTGGCACCCCGCCTCGGCCAACTCGTCCGCGGAGCCGGTCAGCTCGAGGACCCCGACCAGGGGCTCCGTGCGGTCGCCGGCCTGCGGCGGACGCTCGAGTCCCTCGAAGCCGCCCACGTCGAGGTCGCGGTTCGCGCTGGATGGTCGTGGAGTCGGATCGCCGGGGCACTCGGCGTGACCAAGCAGGCCGCGCACAA
>JACCZP010000119.1 GCA_013695885.1 Thermoleophilaceae bacterium
GGCCGACCACGATGTTCGCCGGCATGATCGCCCCCGAGAAGCCGCCGTTGCGGATGGCGTAGAGCACGTCCTCGCGCTCCTCCCGCCGCACCGAGAAGTTGGGGCCGTTCGTGCGCTCTCCGCCGGAGATCTGGCCGAGCGGCTTCGAGCCCTGGGCCCCCGCGGCGTCGAAGGTGTGGCACCCGGAGCAGCGCTCCCGGAACAGGACCGCGCCGCGCCGGATCTGCGGCGGCTCGTTCCCGGCGATCATGATGCTGCCGGAGCTGTTCGTGGACGCGCCGCAGCCCCCGAGGGCCACCGCCACTACCGCCCCGGCCAGGGCAAGGGCGGCGCGCCGGCCGGGGAGCATGCGCTGAGCGTCGGGCACGGCGCGCATCGTAGCCGCGTGGGCGCCTGAGTCCGGCCCCGCGCGTCGACTGGCACACGTGACCACGACGTTGCGGGGTAGAGGAGCCTGCCCGACCGGGAAGAACGGGCATTGAGCGGCGCGTCCTGCGGCGCTCGACCCCCTCTGACACACTGGAATGGCCATGCGCGCGATCTGGAAGGGCACGATCTCCTTCGGCCTGGTGAACATCCCCATAGCGGTGGGGCTGGCCACCAAGCGCTCCGACCCGAGCTTCCGCACGCTTGACCGCGAGTCGCTCCAGCCGGTCAAGCAGCAGCTCTTCTCGCCCACCCGCGGGGAGGTGGTCGGCCGCGACGAGACCGTCAAGGGCTACGAGGTCTCCAAGGACCAGTACCTGCCGATCTCCGACGAGGAGCTCGACTCCGTCGCCGTCGAGCGCCGGAGGACCATCGACATCCTCGCGTTCGTCGACGCCGAGGAAGTCGACCCCGTCTACTTCGACCGCTCCTACTACCTCGAGCCCCAGGAGCACGCGGCTAAGCCCTACTCGCTGCTCGTGCAGGCCATGAAGGAAGCCGGGAAGGCCGCTCTCGGGAAGATCGTGATGTCGAGCAAGGAGTACCTGGCGCTGCTGCGCCCGTCGGGCGACGCGCTGGTGATCGAGCTCCTCTTCTACCCCGAGGACGTGCGCGACAAGGGCGAGATCGAGGACGAGGTGCGCGGAACCTCGGTGACCGAGGAGGAGCTCCAGATGGCCCGCCAGCTCGTCGAGAGCCTGTCGCGGCCGTTCGAGCCCGACCGCTACGAGAACGAGCACAAGCGGCTGGTGCTCGACCTCGTGCAGCGGAAGATCGACGGCGAGGAGGTGCCGGTGGCCGCGGAGGTTCCCGAGCCGGCGGCGGTGCCGGACCTCATGGCCGCGCTGCGAGCGTCGATCGACCAGGCGAAGGGCGCGGCCGGGGGGGACGGGGCGTCCGCGGACGCGGCGTCCGGCGAGGACGGAGACGGGGACGCCTCCGAGGGCAACGGCGAGCCGAAGAAGAAGCCGGCGCGCAAGAAGTCCTCGACCGGCGGGAGCGGAAAGGGCTCGAACGGCGCGAAGGGCAAGGGCCGGGCGGCGTCGAAGAGCTGAGACGGCGGAGACCGCGGGAAGGTGCGGTCCTCATCGCCAGAAGGCCGCGCCTCGACCCCCGAGGGCTCTCTCTCACATGCATAAGCCCGGTCACGTGCCTCCCAGAACGACGTGACCGGAGTTGTGCATGAAGACCGTGCATAACTACTGCCACGTCGAACGCAGGCCGACGTGGCCGGGGTTGTGCAGGTCGAGAGGCCGCCGGCGACCCGTCGAGAGGCCGCCGGCGACCGCCCCGCCGCCCGCCACACCTCACCGCGCCGGCGGCACCACGCGCAGTAGCCGGTCGTCGGTCGGCCCGCGGCTCGAGCCTGCGTTGCTGGTCAGCACGTAGAGCGCGCCGTCCGGTCCCTCCACCACCGAGCGCAGCCGGCCGTACTGGCGCTCGAAGAGCACCTCCTGGCCCACCACGCCCAGGGTGCGCGAGAAGCGGATGCGGCGGAGCTGCTGGCCGCGCAGGGCGGCGACCAGGTAGCTGCCGGTCCACCGTGAGCCGGGGAGCCTCACGAACGTCGCGCCCGACGGGGCGATGGCCGGGCTGTAGAGCGCCAGCGGCGGAACGAACCCGGCCTGTGTGGCGGTGCCGATCACCAGCGGCCATCCGTAGTTCTGTCCCCGCCGGATGGCGTTGATCTCGTCGTTGCCGGTCGGCCCGTGCTCGGTGGCCACCAGGCGCCGCGTGCCGGGCTGCCACGCGAGGCCCTGGGGGTTGCGGTGACCGGTGCTGTAGATCTCCGGCCGGCCTCCGGCGCCGCGGTAGGCGCGCGGGCTCATGCGGAGGATCTTGCCGTTCAGGCCAGGCTCCTGGCCGAGCGCGTCGGTGCCGCTGTCGCCGCTCGTGACGTAGAGGTGGCGGTCCGGACCGAAGCGGATGCGGCCACCGTCGTGGGACTGGCCGAAGCGGATGCCGGAGATGATGTTGCGCTCCGAGCCGAGGCCTCCCCGCCCGTAGCGGTACCGCGTGACCACGTTCTCCTCGCCGAGGCTGCGGTACAGGTAGACGAACCGGTTGCGGCGGAAGTCGGGATCGATCGCCACGCCGAGCAGCCCGCCCTCGCCCTCCCGGCGCGTCTGCACCGTCGCGACCGCTCCGCGCACGCGACCCCGCGAGAAGAGCCGGACCCGGCCCACGGTCTCGGTGATCAGCGCGCGGCCGTCCGGCATGAACGCCATGTCCCACGGGTTGTCGAGCCGGGTGGCGATGGTCTGAACCCGCGCGCGGCCGCGCGAGCGCGCGAGGGGACGCTGCGCGGTGCGCGTCGAAGACGCGGCGACGGTGGACGCGACAGGCGGTCCGGCGGACGAGGCGCCTCCAGGCTCGGCGGACGCGCCACCGGCGCCGAGGGCGAGCAGGACGGTGGCGGCCGCGGCGGTGACGATGAAGGAGGTTCGCATGGCGGGCAGTATTCGCGGTCGAGCGGGGCGAAGTCAAACGCCAACGCGGGGCTCGGCCGCGAACTCGACCCTGCACAGCTCCCGCGGCCTACCACCGGCGCGCGCTCAGAACTCTCGCTCGTAGAAGTAGTTGATCGGCCCGTCCGGTCGGCCTTCGCGGTTGCTGAACCCGAGGCTCTCGTAGAGCGCGCGGGCGGCCACGTCGTCCTCGCCGGTGCCGAGGTCCATGTGATCGGCACCCTCTGCGCGGGCAAGCTCGATTGCGGCCTCCATCAGCGCCCGCCCGAGGCCCTGCCCGCGCCGGTCGGGGACCACGTAGAGCTCTGCGAGGTAGCACTCGAGCCCCTTCGTCCAGATCGACGGACGGAACCGGAGCACCGCCACTCCGTGCGGCCCGGCTCCTCCGAGGAGGATCGCCGTCCGACCCTCGGAGAGGAGCAGCCGAACGCGCTCGGCGAGGGCGCGGGGACCGGGCGTCGGCTCATCGAACTCGCTGTTGAAGTCGTGGAGGAGCTTCGCGACCGCCTCGGC
>JACCZP010000124.1 GCA_013695885.1 Thermoleophilaceae bacterium
AGCTCACGGGCCTGCCCAACCGCCGGGCGTGGAACGAGGAGCTGCCCCGAGCGAGGGCGCGCGCCGAGAGGGACGGCCGTCCCATGGCCATCGCCATGCTCGACCTGGACCGCTTCAAGGACTACAACGACTCGCACGGCCACCAGGACGGGGATCGCCTCCTCAAGGAGGCCGCCGCCGCATGGCGGGCCGAGCTGCGGGAGGGTGATGTGCTCGCGCGCTACGGCGGCGAGGAGTTCGCCGTGGCGCTCCACCGCTGCGCGCTCGAGGAGGCGCGCGAGATCGTCGAGCGCATGCGCGGCGCCACTCCCGGCGGGGTCACCTGCTCGGCCGGCATCGCCAGCTCCGACGGAGCGGAGGACCCGGCGGCGCTTATCAAGCGTGCCGACCGTGCCCTCTACCAGGCGAAGGCGGCCGGGCGCGACCGGACCGTCGCCGGCGTCTGAGGTGGTTCGGCGCCCGGTTGCCGGAGTCGCCCGGAGCGCGCCGTATCCTCGGACGAGGTGACCGCTACACCTGCGCAGAGCGAGCTCCTCGAGGGCCTGAACGGGCCCCAGCGCGAGGCGGTCGGCCACGGCGCGGGGCCGCTGCTCGTGCTGGCGGGCGCCGGCTCGGGCAAGACCGCCGTGCTCACCCGGCGCATCGCCCGCCTGCTGGAGACCGGGCAGGCCCGGCCCGATGAGATCCTCGCGATCACGTTCACCAACAAGGCGGCCTCGGAGATGCGCGAGCGGGTGGAGGGCCTGGTCGGCCGGCGCGCCCGCGCGATGTGGGTCATGACCTTCCACTCGGCCTGCGCGCGGATGCTCCGGGCCGACGCCGAGCGTCTCGGCTACACGCGCGGATTCACGATCTACGACTCGGCCGACTCGCTGCGCCTCGTCAAGCGATGTCTCGACGAGCTCGACGTCGACCCCAAGCGCTTCCCGCCGCGGTCCATCCAGCGCCAGATCTCCGACGCGAAGAACAACCTGCGCGACGCCGCGGAGTACCGCGACCGGATCTCGTCGTTCTTCGAGCAGACCGCCGCCGACGTCTACGAGCTCTACGCGCAGCGCATCCACGCGATGAACGCCATGGACTTCGACGACCTGCTCATGCGCTGCGTGAACCTGCTCGAGCTGTTCGAGGAGGTGCGCCGGCGCTACCAGGCCTCCTTCCGTCATGTCCTGGTCGACGAGTACCAGGACACCAACCGCGCCCAGTACCGCTGGCTCCAGCTCCTGGCCGGCGAGCAGCGCAACCTGTGCGTGGTCGGGGACGACGATCAATCGGTCTATTCGTTCCGCGGGGCCGACGTCCGCAACATCCTCGAGTTCGAGGACGACTATCCCGACGCCCGGGTGGTCAAGCTCGAGCAGAACTACCGCTCGACCCAGACCATCCTCTCCGCGGCCAACGCGGTGGTGGCCAACAACCGCGCCCGCAAGGCCAAGGCGCTGTGGAGCGACCGGGGTGAGGGCGACCCGGTGCACGTGCGCGAGCTCGACGACGAGCACGCCGAGGCGCGCTTCGTGGCCGGCGAGATCGAGCGTCTCGTGGACGAGGGCTGCTCGCGCGACGAGGTCGCGGTCTTCTACCGGGCGAACGCGCAGAGCCGCGTGCTCGAGGACACCCTGGTCCGGTACGGGGTCGGCTACCAGGTCATCGGCGGCACCAAGTTCTACGACCGCGCCGAGGTCAAGGACGCCCTGTCCTACCTCACCGTGCTGGTCAACGGCCAGGATGTCGTGTCCTTCCAGCGGGCCTCGGCCACGCCGCGGCGGGGCCTCGGTCAGACCACGCTCGCCCGCCTCGCCGGGCATGCCAACACGCTGGGCGAGTCCGTGTGGGAGGTGGCCCGGGAGCCCGAGGCCGTGCCGGCCCTGGGGTCGGCCGCCGTGAAGGCGGTCGGGCGGTTCATGTCGGTGATGGAGCGCCTCGCCGAGCGCGCGGAGTCCGCGGCGGTCGGAGACCTGCTCCAGGAGACGCTGGACGAGACCGGCTATCTGGACGCCCTGCGGGCGGAGCGCACGATCGAGGCCGACGGGCGCGTCGAGAACCTCGAGGAGCTGGTGGGCGTCGCCCGTGAGTACGACGCCTCGGCCGAGGAGCCCTCGGTGGAGGAGTTCCTCCAGCAGGTGGCCCTGTTCGCCGACCAGGACGGACTCCAGGACGACGAGGGACAGGTCACGCTCATGACCCTCCACAACGCGAAGGGCCTCGAGTACCCGGTCGTCTTCGTGATCGGCATGGAGGACGGCGTCTTCCCCCACATGCGCGCCATCGAGGCCGGCGACGTCGAGGAGGAGCGGCGGCTCTGCTACGTGGGGATCACCCGCGCGATGCGCGAGCTGTACCTCACGTTCGCCCGGCGGCGCAACCTCTACGGGTCGAGCGACTACAACCTGCCGAGCCGCTTCCTCGACGAGATACCCGCCCAGCTGACCGACGTCCAGATGCGGGCACCGGCCGCCTCGTCCACCTGGGGTGCCGCGCCGTCGGCGACCGATGCCGCGCGGCCGACGCCCGGGCCCGGGCCCTCCTTCCGTATGGGCGACGACGTGGTACACGCCGCCTTCGGAGCCGGCACGGTGCTGGCGGTCGAGCCGGGCGGGATCGTCGTCGTGCGCTTCAAGGACCGCTCCGAGCGCAAGCTGATGGCGGATTACGCCCCGCTGCGCCGGGCGTGACGGCGCCCGGCTCGCCCGGAGGAGCCACTGTCATCGACGGCCGAGAGGTGGCTCGAGGCGTCCGCGCCCGGGTCGCGCGAGAGGTGGCCGAGCTGGTGGCCGAGCGAGGGGTGGTGCCCGGGCTTGCCACCGTGCTGGTCGGAGAGGACCCGGCGTCGGAGATCTACGTGAGGCGCAAGGGCGAGGCGTGCCGGGAGGTGGGCATGGCCTCGTTCCACCACCCTCTGCCCGCCGACGCCTCCGCGGACGAGGTCCGTGCGCTGCTGGCGCGGCTGAACGCCGATCCCACCGTGCACGGCGTGCTTCTCCAGCTTCCTCTCCCTCCTCCGCTCGACGGGGACGCCATGACCGCGACCATCGACCCGGCCAAGGACGTGGACGGCCTCACCCCGGTGAACGCGGGCCTGCTGGCCCGTGGCCGCCCGGGGCTCGTGCCCTGCACCCCGGCCGGGGTCATGGAGCTCCTGCGTGCGGCCGGCACCGAGCTCACAGGGGCCCGGGCCGTGGTGCTCGGGCGCTCCTCGCTGGTCGGTCGCCCGCTGGCCGCGCTGCTACTAGCGGCCGACGCCACGGTGGTCCACTGCCACTCGCGCACGCGGGACCTCCCCGCGGCCTGTCGGGAGGGAGAGGTGCTGATCGCGGCCGCCGGCCGTCCGCGGCTCGTGACTCGGGACATGGTGGCCGAGGGCGCCACGGTGATCGACGTGGGCATCAATCGCACCGACGAGGGGCTCGTGGGCGACGTCGACTTCGAGGCGGTTCGCGAGCGTGCCGGGGCGATCACGCCGGTGCCGGGCGGCGTCGGACCGGTGACCATCGCCATGCTGCTCGCGAACACGGTCGAGGCTGCGAGGGCGCAGACCCCGCCCGGTTAACCTTTCGATGTGGATCTGCGCCGGCTCCGGCTCGGCGAGTGGATGACCGGCGCGTTCGGCGCCCTCCTCCTCGTCGCGACCTTCCTCCCCTGGTACGAGCGGCCGATGCAGTGCGTGAGGGCACCCTGCCCGGCGCGGCCCGTGAGCGCGTGGGAGGCCTTCGCGGTGATCGACTTCGTGGTCGTCCTCGCCGCGCTGTTCGGCATCGCCGCCTGGGTGGTCACCGCCGTTTACCGCGCGCCTGCGGTGCCGATGGTGGTGGCTTCGATGACCACCATCGTCGGGATCGTAGGGGTCGCGCTCGTCGTGGTGCGCGTCGCCCTGCCCCCCGACGCGCAGGATCGGGGGGCAGGCCTCTGGCTCGGACTGGCCGGCATCCTCGGCGTGGCCGTGGGCGCCTGGGTCGCCGTTCGCGACGAGGGATACGGCTTCTGGCCCACCCAGGACCCGAAGCAGCCCGCCTGGGCATCGCGCGTCGAGATCACAGACCTCCCGGCGCCGCCGCCCGACGCTCCCTCCCCGGACACGGAGGCGCCAGCCCGATGAGCTTCCGCCGTCTCGACCGCTGGCACTGGCTCATGGCCGCCGCCGCCCTCGCGCTGCTGCTGGTCATGGCCTCGGACTGGTACGCCACGAAGTTCGCCGACTCCCTGCGCCGTGACGAAGGGCTGACCGTCACCGGCGGCGCCCTCTCCGGCGAGCCGGGCCGGGCCCTCGCCCGCGACATCCCCACCGCGGCCGAGCGCCTCGAGCAGAACGCCTGGCAGGCCTACTGGGCCCCCGATCTCGGCCTGCTGGTGCTCCTGCTGCTCGTCGGCGCGGTCCTCGCCGGCGTCGGCGCCGCCTACGCGCGCGCGGCCGACCTGAAGATCGACGTCCTCGGCGGCGCTAGCACGATCGTCGCCGGGGTCGGCATCCTGGCCATCGTCGGCGTGCTCCTGCGGCTGGTCGACCAGCCGGGGTTCGACGAGATCACCACCGTGCGTGGAGGCGCCTTCCTCGGCCTCCTCGCCCTGGGGGTGCTGGTGTTCGCGGCCTCCCGGGCCATGAAGGCCGAGCGCTCCACGGCCCCCTCCCGGCCCGCCGCGGCCGGAGCCGCCCCGCGCGTCCGATGATCGACCGCGACGAGGTGCTCCACGTCGCGCGCCTCGCGCGCCTCTCGCTCTCCGACGAGGAGGTGGCCCGCATGTCCGGCGAGCTCTCCCACGTCCTCGAGCATGTGGAGCGGATTGGCGAGCTCGACCTCGAGGGTGTGGCTCCCACCTCGCACGTCGTGGCCCTCGAGAACGTGCTGCGCGAGGACGAGCCCCGCCCGAGCATCGACCGCGATCGGGCGCTCGCGCCCGCGCCCGACCACTCGGCCGGCGGCTTCCGGGTCCCGAGCCCCGGCGCGTGAGCGACCTGCTCGAGCTGACCGCGGCGCAGGCGATCGAGCGGATCGAGGCCCGGGAGCTCGGCGCCGACGAGCTCTTCGACCTCTATCGCGAGCGGGCCGCCGGGGAGGACCTCGGCGCCTTTCTCTCCGTCGCCGGCCGGGACTTCCCGGCGGATCGCGCGACGAACGGCAGCGCCGACGCCGCGGCGTCGAAGGGGCCGCTGGCCGGGCTGCCGCTGGCGGTCAAGGACCTCTTCTGCGTGGAGGACGTGGAGAGCACCGCGGCCTCGCGGATCCTGGCCGGGTACCGCCCGCCGTACAGCGCCACCGCGGTCACACGGCTCCGGGACGCGGGCGCCC
>JACCZP010000128.1 GCA_013695885.1 Thermoleophilaceae bacterium
GTCCGCTCCCCGGCGGCGTCGACGAACGTGAACGCCCGGCGCTGGGGCCCGCGACGGACGGCGGCGAGCACGCGTACGCCGAGGCTCTCCAGGCGCTCGCGGGCGCGCGCCCCGAGGTCGTCGTCACCGAGCGCGGTGAAGAGGGTGGACCCTCCGCCGAGGCGTGCGAGCTCCACTGCGGCCACCGCCCCGCCGCCCGCGGCCTCCTCCCACCACTCGAGGGCGTGCACGATCTCCCCCGGGGAGGGAAGGCGCTCGACGCGCGCGAACTGCACCCACTCGACGTGCCCGACGACCGCGGTACGCACCGGCGTCAGTCTGGCGGCTGGGGCGACCGGGACCCGCCCCGACCGCGGCGAGTGCGCCCACTGGGCTCGTCGGGACGGTGCAGATCGAAGCACCCGCGGGGGGGCGAGAACGTCCGCCTGCGCCCTTAGGTTCACACCATGGCCCGCACCCTCTTTGCCTGTACCGCCTGCGGTCACGCCAGTCCCAAGTGGCACGGTCGCTGCCCCTCGTGCGGCGAGTGGAACGGGATGGTCGAGGAGCCGGTGCCCGTCTCGTCGAACGCGGGGTTGGCGGGGTCTCTGGGAGCGGGCCGGGGCGCGAGTCGCCGGCGCGTCGCCGCCGTCCGCGCGGTCCCGCTGGCCGAGGTGAAGGCGCCGCGTCACGCCCGCCTCGAGACCGGCATCGGGGAGCTCGACCGCGTGCTCGGAGGCGGCCTCGTGCCCGGCTCGGTGGTGCTCATCGGCGGCTCGCCGGGCATCGGGAAGTCCACGGTCACGGGCGGCGCCCTTGGCCGGATGGCCGCGGCCGGACGGCGGGTCCTCTACGTCTCCGGAGAGGAGTCGGCTGCCCAGGTCAAGCTCCGGGCCGAGCGCCTCGGTCCCGACGCTCTGCTGGTGCCGGTCATCGCCGAGACCGACCTGGACATCGTCGAGGCCACCATCGACGCCGAGCGCCCCGAGGTGTGCGTCATCGACTCCGTGCAGACCCTGAGCGCCGCCGATCTCTCCGGTCCGCCCGGATCGGTCGGGCAGGTCCGGGCGGTGGCCGATCGCCTGATGCAGGTAGCCAAGGGCCGCGGCGTGGCCATCGTGCTCGTCGGGCACGTGACCAAGGAGGGCGCTCTCGCGGGGCCTCGCGTGCTCGAGCACCTGGTGGACTGCGTGCTCCAGTTCGAGGGCGAGCGCGAGCGCACCTACCGGACCCTTCGGGCGCTGAAGAACCGCTTCGGGTCGACCGACGAGGTCGGCGTCTTCGAGATGGGCGAGCGCGGGCTCGAGGAGGTGGAGGACGCCTCGTCGCGCTTCGTCGCCGAGGCGGCGAGGGCCCCCGGCTCGGTGGTCCTGTGTGCGATGGAGGGGTCGCGGCCTCTGCTGGTCGAGGTGCAGGCGCTCGTGGCGCCCAGCGAGCTCGTGCCCCCGCGCCGCGTGGCCAATGGAATCGACCGCAACCGGCTGGCTCTGGTGCTCGCGGTGCTCGCACGGCATGCCGGCCTCGGCCTCGGGGGAAGCGACGTCTTCGTGTCCGTGGCCGGGGGCCTGCGGGTCGACGCGCCCGGGGCGGATCTGGCCGTGGCGCTCGCGCTGGCATCCGCGGCGCGGGGAACCTCCCAGGGGACTCCGGAGCGCCCGCTCGCCCCCATCGGGGAGATCGGGCTGAGCGGCGAGCTCCGCCACGTCGCCCATCCCGATCGGCGCCTGGCCGAGGCACGCCGGTTCGGACTCGACCGCGTGGTGGCCCCAGAGAGCGATCGGACGCTCCGCGCGGCGCTCGCACGGGCGCTGGGAGGGGAGGTGACCGAGGCGGCAGCCGCGGCCTGAGGCCACGGTGGGTCGAGGTCCGTTCCGCTCAGGTGGCACGACGGCGCTGTGACCGGCTGAGTAATAGGACAACCGGAACGACGGCCCGGATCGCCTTCCGTATCATCTCCTTGTATGCAGGTCCCTTCGGACGAGGTGGCTGAGCTCGAGAGTCGCCAGGAGCCCCGGCTCGTCCGGGCTCTCGAGATGGTCGCCCCCGGCACCGCCTTCAGGGAGGGCCTCGACCACATCCTGAACGCCCGCACCGGTGCGTTGATCTCGGTCGGCGACACCGAGGAGCTGTCCTTCCTCTACTCGGGCGGGATCAGGCTCGACATCGACTACACGCCCGCCCTGCTCTACCAGGTCGCGAAGATGGACGGGGCCATCGTGCTCTCGCCCAACGCGACCAAGATCGCCTGGGCCAACGTCCAGCTCATGCCGGACCCGACGATCTCCTCGATGGAGACCGGCACCCGCCACCGCACGGCCGAGCGCGTCTCCAAGCAGACCGAAGCGCTCGTGGTGGCCATCTCCCAACGCCGCGCCGTGGTCTCCCTCTACCTCGACGGGG
>JACCZP010000157.1 GCA_013695885.1 Thermoleophilaceae bacterium
GGTGTGGCTGGCCACGCTCCCGCAAGGCGGCCCGACCGGCGGCTTCTTCCGCAGTCGCGAGCCGATCGACTGGTGAGGGACTCGGCTCGCGGACCGCAGATGACCGGGACCGCGACCCAGGCCGCCCGGGGCTCCGATCAGCAGTACGGCGGGGTGTGGGATGACAAGGACGCCTGGGGGTCCTAGGGGCCTTCGAGCGTGCGGCGGAGCTCAGTGCTCGGCCACGAAGCCGTCCTCGGGCACGATCGGCAGGCCGCGGTCCACCCAGGCGGCGATCCCGCCCGCGAGGTTGTAGGCGTCGTAGCCCGCGGCGCGGAAGGCCTGGGTGGCCATACCCGAGCGGGCACCGAGGCGACACTGGAAGACGACCGGACGGTCACGGGGGATGGTCTCGGCCGCGGAGGCCAGGCGCTCGAGCTCGACGTGGCGGCTGCCCTCGATGTAGCCGGCGTGGCGCTCGTAGGTCTCACGCACGTCGATCACCTCGGCCTCTCCGGACGCGAGCAGCTCGGCCGCCCGCTCCGGGGACACCGAGTGCTCGGGCCGCGCGAAGGCGTCCAGTGTCAGCCTCTCGGGGCCGACGCCGTCTCCGCGCCGGCCGGCGCGGGGAGCAGCGCGGCGACCTCGCTCGCGGGAAGAGGACGCGATAGCAGGAACCCCTGCGCCAGCGGGCACCGGCGCTCCTCGAGGAAGCGGCGCTGCTCCTCGGTCTCGACGCCCTCGGCCACGGCCTCCATCCCCAGGGCCTCGGCCAGCTCGAGCACGGCGCGCACGATTCCCGCGCATCCGCGGTCCTCTGGGGTCCGAGCCAGGAAGGAGCGGTCGATCTTCAGCATCTGGAACGGGAGGTCGCGCAGGCGGTCGAGCGAGGAGTACCCGAGGCCGAAGTCGTCGACCGCGAGGCGCAGGCCCGCGGCCCGAAGCTCGCGCAGGAGCGGCTCGACGGCGTGCGAGTTGCGCATCGCGCTCGACTCGGTGATCTCCACGCAGAAGCGTGCGGGGTCGAGCGAGCGCTGCTCGATGGCGGCGGCGATGTTCCGTGCGAAGTCTGAGCGCCGGAGTTGGCGGGGGGAGACGTTGAACGAGAAGCGCACGTCGCGCCCCTCGCCGAGCCACTCGCCGGCCTGCTCGAGGAGCGCGTCGAGGACCCAGCGGCCGAGGCTCTCGATCAGGCCCGACTCCTCGGCCAGGGGGATGAAGCTGAGCGGCGCCGCCAGCCCGCTGTCGGGGCGCTGCCAGCGCACGAGTGCCTCGAGATGGGCGACCTCGCCGGAGGGCAGCGCGAAGATCGGCTGGTAGTGGAGCACGAGCTCTCCGGCGCCGATCGCCCGGCGCAGGCGGGCCGTCTCGGCGAGTTGCAGGCGGGCCTCGATCGTCCCGCCTCCGTACAGCGCGAACTCGCTCGGTCCGAGCTCGCGGGCGGAGTGCATCGCCGCGTCGGCGTGCTTGAGCAGCTCCTCGGGCTCCCGGGCGTCACGGGGGGAGACGCTGGCGCCCACCCCGGCGGTCACCGCCAGCTCACTGCCCGCGACCTCGAAGGGCTCGGACAGGATCTCGGCCACGCGGCGCGCGGCGTCCTCGCTGGTGTCGAGGCCGGCGCCGGACTCGAGCCGCCCGAGCATGAGGAGGAACTCGTCGGCGCCCGGGCGCGCCAGCGCGTCGTTTGGCCCCACCAGCCGGCAGAGGCGGGCGCTCACCTGGCGGAGCAGCTCGTCGCCGGCCTCGAGCCCCAACGAGTCGTTCACGAGCTTGAACGAATCGATGTCGATGCAGAGCAGCGCCACCTCCTCGCCGGAGTCGCGCGCGGTGTCGACGGCGGCGTGCAGGCGCTCCTCGAGCCCGGGGCGAGTGACCAGGCCGGTCAGGGGATCGTTCGGCGCTCCCGCCGGTCCGGGCCCGCCGTCGGAGGCGGCCGCGCCGTCGCCGATGGCCTCGAGCCGGGCGCGGTAGCCCTCCGCGCGCGCCCGTTCGCGCTCGAGCGCGGTCTCGGTGGCCCGGCGCTCGGAGACGTCGATGAGCACGCCGTGGGCCAACCGCGGGCCGTCGCCGAGGGTGACGGGGGGATCGGTCTCCTCGCGGACCCATACCGCACGACCGTCGCGCCGCAGCAGGCGGTACTCCATGCGCAGCGGTCGGCCCGCGCCGAACGCCTCGCCGGCGGCCTCGAGCACGCGCCCACGGTCCTCGGGGTGAAGGCGGGCGTCCCACAGGTCCTCACCCTCGAGCCACTCCGCCTGGTCGAAGCCGAGGAGGGCCTCGACCTGCGGGGAGACGTAGCGCATGCGCCGCCCGGACTCCCATCCGCAGACGAAGGCCACGAGCGGCAGACCCTCGAGCAGTGCGCGGTAGCGGCTCTCGACCGCGCCGAGGCGCTCGATCGAGCCCCGCACGTCGATGACCGCGGCATCGGTCCGGGTCACGTCACCGGACTCGGGCACATGAAGCGAGGAGACGAATTCGCCCCAGAATCTTTCCTTGGTCACATCAAGCTCCGCGACCCGCGCCGTCACCTCTCGTAGAGTACGCACCCGGCGCGGATGCGGGTGCAGAGCGTCTGCCACGCTGCCTGCCCGATGAGCGCTTCTTCCCCCGCCGAGGCCCTCGCCACCGCTCCTCCGGCTCGATTGAGAGGGCCCGTCGAGGCCGTGGCGCGTCTCGCCGGCCCGCTCGCTCTCGCCGTGGCGGTGCTCGCCGGTCTGGCCGCGGCGGCGGGAGCGGCGGCCGGCACCCGCTTCCTCTCCGGCAGCCCCACGGCCTTCCCCGGGTGGGTGGCCGGGCCGCTCGCGGGCCTCGGCGCTCCACCGCTGGGCCCGGAGGCCTTCGTCGCGCTGCTGGCTGCGATGGGCGCGGCGTACGCCGTGGCTCTCGTCGCGCACCATCGGCTCTCGCTGGGCGCGGCGCTCTGTGCCGTGGCCGCCGCCCACCTCGTGTGGGCCCTCGCGCCCCCGATCGTCACCCCCGATGTCTTCTCCTACATCGCCTACGCGCGCCTCGGCGCCACGCACGGGCTGAGCCCCTACGTGAGCCCTCCCGCCGCGGTCCCCGGCGACCCGGTGCTCGCCTTCGTGAGCTTTCGCGACCTTCGCAACCCCTACGGCCCGCTGTTCACCCTCGCCACCTACCCGCTGGCGGGCCTCGGCCTGCCCGCCGCCCTCTGGACGCTGAAGGCCGTGACCGCCGCCGCATCGCTCGGCTGCGTGGCCCTCGTCGCGCTCGCCGCGCGGGCGCGCGGGGGCTCGTCCGTCCTGGCTGCGGTGTTCGTGGGCCTCAACCCGCTGCTACTCGTCTACGGCGTGGGCGGTGCCCACAACGACTCCATCACCATGCTGCTGGTGCTGGCCGGCGTGCTGCTGGCCGGCGCGGGAAGGGAGGTCACCGCCGCCGGCGCGGTGGTGGCCGGGGCGGCGGTGAAGGTGACGGGCGGCCTGGTGCTGCCCTTCCTGGTCGCCGGCGCGCGCGGGCGACCAGGAGCGCTCAGACGGGCGCTTCTCGGGACGATCGCCGCGGGGACGCTCGTGCTGGCGGTGTGGGTGCTCGTGTTCGGAGCCGACGCCCTGGTCGGCTTCGCGCGTACGCTCGCGGCCCAGGGGCGGATGGTCTCCGAGCTCTCGCTTCCCTATCTCGTCGGGTGGGTGATCGGTGAGGGCGGGGCGGGGCCGATCGCCCGCCTCGGCGGCGCCGTCCTGTTCCTCGCCGCCGCGGCCTGGCTGCTCGTGCGCGTCGCGCGGGGCCACGACTGGGTCGACGCGGCCGGATGGGGCACCCTCGCGCTCCTGCTCTCGACGGCGTGGCTCATGCCCTACTACGTGGTTTGGCTGCTCCCCCTCGCCGCGCTCGGGTCACGCTGCCTCGCCGGAGCCACGCTCGCGCTCTGCCTGCTCGTCGGCGTGAGCCGCGCGGCCCTGCTGCTGCTCTAGCGAGTGCACACCCTGCGTGGGACACCGGCGCTCGTTCTCGCCTGCCTCGGGCTCGGGGCGCTGACCCTGCTCCTTCCCTCGGCTCCCACGTACGACCCCTGGGCGTGGATCAACTGGGGGCGGGAGGTGGCCGGCGGTGACCTGAGCACGGTTGCCGGCCCGTCCTGGAAGCCGCTGCCGGTGCTTCTCACCACGCCGTTCTCGCTCGCCGGCGACGCCGCTCCGGAGCTATGGCTCTGGGTCGCGCGCGGTGGTGGCTTCCTGGCCGTGGCCATGGCCGCGCGCCTGGCGGCGCGGCTGACCGGTCGCGGCGCGGCGTTCGGGGCGGTGGCGGGGGTGCTCGCGGGTGCCTCGCTGCTCGTGTGCGACGGCTACGTCTACACGATGGCCCTCGGAAACTCCGAGGGGCTGCTCGTGGCCTTCGTGCTGTGGGGCTTCGAGCGACACCTCGACGCCCGTCGCGGACAGGCATTCGTGCTGGGGGTGCTGGCCGCGTTGCTGCGGCCCGAGGCGTGGCCGTTCCTCGGCCTCTACGCGCTGTGGCTGTGGTGGGTCGAGCCGGCCCTGCGCGTGCGGGTCGCGCTCGCGCTCGCAGCGGTGGCCGCGCTGTGGTTTCCTCCCGAGCTCTGGGGCTCCGGCGAGCTGCTGCGCTCGGCCACCCGGGCCACCGAGCCGACGGCCCTGAGCCCAGCCTTCGCCGACCGCCCGGCGCTGGCGGTGCTAGCG
>JACCZP010000195.1 GCA_013695885.1 Thermoleophilaceae bacterium
CCCGTCAGCGGGCCGAGGAGGCCGAGCGGGCAAGGGCCCGCGCGAAGATCTGGACCCCGCGCGGTAACTGACGGCACTCGAGGCCCGGCGCCGACGCGCGCCGGACGGCTCCGCAGGGCGAGCGCTAAACTGCCCGGCCTCTCGGATCCGGGCGGTCCCGCGTACGTCTGCCTCGGATCGACAAGCACGCTGCGGCGCCGCGCCGGAGCGGCTCGGCCACGGAGTCTCTCCGGGCTCGGGCTGTCATCCGGGCGCGGACGGCGCCCGGCGGCCCCATAAGCCTGGAGGACCGTTCCGTGACCGAATTCCTGACCGAGTACGGCGTCATCTTCGCGCTCGTCTGCGCCGGCGCCGCCGTGGTGTACGGCCTGTACACCACGCGCTGGCTGCTCGCCAAGTCGCCCGGCAACGCGCGCATGCAGGAGATCTCCAAAGCGATCCAGGAGGGGGCCAGCGCCTACCTGACGCGCCAGTACCAGATCATCGGCGTGATCGCCGTCGTCCTCGCCGTGGTCCTCGGCCTGGCCATCGGCCTGACCACCGCGATCGGCTTCGTGATCGGCGGCGTGTTCTCCGCCGCGGCCGGCTTCATCGGCATGAACGTCTCGGTGCGGGCCAACACCCGCGTGGCCGAGGTGGCTCGCGGGGGCATCTCCGGCGCGCTCGAGGTGGCCTTCAAGGGCGGCGCGGTCACCGGCATGCTCGTGGCCGGCCTCGCGCTGCTCGGAGTGGCCGGCTACTACGGCATCCTCAACGGGCTGCTCGGCGAGAGCCCGCGCGAGTCCGTGGACGCGCTGATCGGCCTCGGCTTCGGCGGCTCGCTGATCTCGGTCTTCGCCCGCCTCGGCGGCGGGATCTTCACCAAGGCCGCCGACGTGGGCGCCGACCTGGTGGGCAAGGTCGAGGCCGGCATCCCCGAGGACGACCCGCGGAACCCGGCGACCATCGCCGACAACGTGGGCGACAACGTGGGGGACTGCGCCGGCATGGCCGCGGATCTCTTCGAGACCTACGCCGTCACCGCGGTCGCCGTGATGCTGCTCGGCGTGCTGGCCTTCGACCAGGTCGACGCCGTCGTCACCTATCCGCTCGTCCTCGGCGGGATCTCGATCCTCGCCTCGATCATCGGCACCTACGCCGTGCGCTCCCGCGCCGGCAACGTGGAGCGCGCGCTCTACCAGGGCCTGGTCGTCTCCGGCGGGCTCGCCGCGCTGGCCTTCCTGCCGGTGACCTACTGGATGATGAGCGACGTCGCGTTCAAGGCGAACGCCTCGCGACTCATCACGGGCGGCACCTCGACGCCCGGCCCGTTCGAGTTCTGGCTCTGCACTCTGATCGGCATCGGCGTGACCGCGCTCCTCTTCGTGATCACCGACTACTACACCTCCACGCGCTTCCGCCCGGTCAGGGGCACCGCGCGCGCGTCGCAGACCGGGCACGCGACCAACATCATTCAGGGTCTCGCCCAGGGCTTCCAGTCCACGGCCGCGCCGGCCATCGCCATCTGCCTCGGCATCCTCGCCGCCGACGCGCTCGGCGGCATCTACGGCATCGGCATCGCGGTCATGGCCCAGCTCTCGCTGACCGGCCTGATCGTGGCCCTCGACGCCTTCGGCCCCATCACCGACAACGCGGGTGGCATCGCCGAGATGGCCGAGCTGCCTCAGGAGGTGCGCGACGTCACCGACCCGCTCGACGCGGTGGGCAACACCACCAAGGCGGTCACCAAGGGCTACGCGATCGGTTCGGCCGTGCTCGCCGCGCTGGTCCTGTTCGCCGCCTTCGTCGAGGAGCTGCGCGAGGAGTCACGGGCCGCGGGAGTCCCGGTCAGCGGCTTCGACATCTCCGAGCCCGCGGTGCTCATCGGGCTCGTGATCGGCGGCATGATGGTCTTCCTGTTCGTCGCGCTCGCCATCGAGTCTGTGGGCCGCGCCGGCGGCCAGGTGGTCGAGGAGGTGCGCCACCAGTTCCGCGAGAAGCCGGGGATCATGGAGGGCACCGAGCGGCCGGACTACGCACGCTCGGTGGCCATCGTCACCCGCGCGGCCCAGAAGGAGATGATCGCGCCGTCGCTCATCCCCATCGTGGTGACCGTCGTGGTCGGCCTGATCTCCGTGCAGGCGCTCGGCGGCCTGCTGATCGGGATCATCGTGGTCGGATTCTTCACCGCGGTGTCGATGACCTCGGGTGGCGGCGCGTGGGACAACGCGAAGAAGCTGATCGAGGACGGCGAGTTCGGCGGCAAGGGCTCCGAGGCCCACGCCGCCTCGGTGACCGGCGACACGGTGGGCGATCCCTACAAGGACACCGCCGGCCCGGCCATCAACCCGATGATCAAGGTGGCGAACATCGTCGCCCTGCTGATGATCCCGTTCCTGGTGTAGCGCTCCCGACCGGGGAGTAGCTTCCCCGGCGCCGATGGCCGAGTA
>JACCZP010000199.1 GCA_013695885.1 Thermoleophilaceae bacterium
TCCGCCGCCAACCGCCGCACCAGCTCGTCCGCGAGCCCGGCGATCGGCAGGCGCTCCTGCGTCAGCGAGTCGCGGTCGCGGAGGGTGACGGTCTCGTCCTCGAGCGACTGGTGGTCCACGGTCACGCCGTACGGGGTCCCGATCTCGTCCTGACGGCGGTAGCGCTTTCCGATCGACCCGCCCGTGTCGAACTCGGCGGGCAGTCGCCGCCGCAGCTCCTCGTACACGCGGCGAGCGAGCTCGGGCTGGCCGTCCTTGTTCACCAGCGGCAGCACCGCGGCCTTGACCGGCGCGAGGCGGGGATGGAGGCGCAGCACCACTCGCTCGCGGCCCTCGACCTCCTCCTCGTCGTAGGCGTCGACCAGGAAGGCCAGGGAGCCGCGGTCGGCGCCGGCGGAGGGCTCGATCACGTGGGGCACGTAGCGCTCCCCCGTCGCGGAGTCGACGTACTCGAGCTTCTCGCCCGAGAACCGTGCGTGCTGGGTGAGGTCGAAGTCGCCGCGGTTCGCGATCCCCTCGAGCTCCGACCACCCCATCGGGAACAGGTACTCGATGTCCGAGGTGGCGCTCGAGTAGTGGGAGAGCTCCTCGGGGCCGTGCTCGCGGAGCTTCAGGTGGTCGGGCCGCAGGCCGAGCTCGACGTACCAGCGCATCCGCTCCTCGAGCCAGTGCTCGTGCCAGTCCGGGGCCTCGGTCGGGGGCACGAAGAACTCGATCTCCATCTGCTCGAACTCGCGCGTGCGGAAGACGAAGTTCCCCGGCGTGATCTCGTTGCGGAACGACTTGCCCACCTGGGCGATGCCGAACGGCGGCCGCTTGCGGGAGAACTGGAGGACGTTCTTGAAGTTGACGAAGATGCCCTGCGCGGTCTCGGGGCGCAGGAAGATGCGCGACCCCTCGTCCTGGACCGGCCCCATGTGCGTCTCGAACATGAGGTTGAACTGGCGGGGCGGGGACAGCTCGCCGCCGCACGCCGGGCAGCGCAGCTCGGCGTCGGGGGGGCCCTCGTGAGCCACGGCGTCCTCGCGCAGATGGTCCTCGCGCCAGCGGCGCTTGCACTTCCCGAGGCACTGCACGAGCGGATCGCTGAACCCCTCGAGATGGCCTGAGGCCTCCCACGTGCGCGGATGCATGAGGATGGCCGCGTCGAGGGCCACCACGTCGTCGCGCTCCTGCACCACGGCCCGCCACCACTCGGCCTTCACGTTGCTCTTCAGCAGCACGCCGTAGTGCCCGTAGTCGTAGGTAGAGGCGAGGCCCCCGTAGATCTCGGAGGACTGGAAGACGAAGCCCCTCCGCTTGCAAAGAGAGACGATCTTCTCCATCGTGACCGGCTCGTGGAGGGCTTCGGAGCTCATGCTCGAAACCCTATCCCCGGCCTCGGGCACGGGCCCTCCGCCCTCCGGAGGCGGCCCTCGGCACTCCTATACTGAGAGTGCCATGCCGTTCTACGAATACCGCTGCGAGCGAGGCCATCTCTTCGACGTCATGCAGCGCATGAGCGAGGACCCGGTCACGCAGTGCACCACCTGTGAGGCTCCGGTGAAACGCGTCTTCCACCCGTTCGCGGTCCACTTCAAGGGCTCCGGGTTCTACAACACGGACTACGGCCGGGCGGGATCAGCCGCGGACAAGGCCGCGAACGATGGATCGTCCTCGAGCGGCGACAGCGCCGGAGGCGACGTGAAGAAGGTCGACTCTGGGGCGAAGGACGCCAAGAAGGAGAGCTCGGCCGCATCCACGGGCGCGGCGTCGGACTAGCCGCGCCGGGGTCCGGGGCTCAATCCCCGAGCAGGCGCGAGACGGCCTCCTGCTTCTCCTGGTCGGAGATCTGCAGGGTGCCGCCGGGGCCGTCGGCGATCGGCTCGAGCACCTCGGTCTCGGCGCCGCCCGCCGTGGCGACGTCGAGGAACAACAGCGACAGCCCGAGTCCCTGCATGTCCGAGCCCAGGGTCCGCGGCGCCTGCCAGGCCACGAACGGCAGGCGCGGGAAGGCCAGCGGAGAGAGCAGCCGCGATCGCATCGCGGACAGCACCTGCTGCTGACGGGCGGCCCGCGCGCGGTCGTCCTCGCTCGGGGCGCAGAGGTTCTTGCGCACGCGTGCGAAGGCCAGGGCCTGGCGGCCGTTGAGGTGGCGCTCCCCGCGCTTCAGAGAGAACTTGCGCCCGCCGAACGGCGCGGAGCGAACGCAGCGTCTGAGGGTCACGTCGATGCCCCCCATGGCGTCTATGAGCTTCGGGAAGTCGTCGAAGGAGACCTCGATCACGTGTGCCACCTCGACCTGGTTCCCGAGAAATCCCTCCACCGTCCTGACTGTCAGGGCCGGCCCCCCGAGGGCGTAGGCGGCGTTGATCTTCTGCGTGCCGTGGCCGGGGATGTCGGCGGCCGAGTCGCGCAGGATCGAGAGGCGGCGCACGCGACCGAGGCCGGCGTGCAGGAGGAGGATGGAGTCCGCGCGCGGCGGCCCGCCGGCGCCGGGCTCCTTGGTCTGGGCGGAGCGCGCGTCGGACCCCAGCACGAGGATGGTGCTGCCGGTCAGCAGGCTCTGCGCAGGCCCGGTGCGAAGGGCGCTCTGCGTGCGGGAGGACACGCCCGGCTGGAGCGCGGCGCTCAGGAAGAACACCGCGGCGGTCAGTACGAGCCACGCCACGAGCACAGCCAGGACGTACTTCAGGACGCGCCCCGGGCTCAGCGCCCGGCGTAGCCTTCCACGCCCCCCGCCGGAGGGGCGCAGGCCTCCGGGCGTGGCGTCTCGGCGCCCGGGGCGCAGGCGCGAGAGAAAGCCGGGCCGCGAGCGGTAGACGTTGTACTCGGGCCGGCTCACCCGCAGGTGTATACCGTGCGCGGATGCCGCGACGGCGCGTGATCGGCATCGACGCCGGGGGGACGAAGCTCCTCGGGGGAGTCGTCGACGACCGGCTCGCCGTCGAGCATCGAGTCCACCGGCTGTGGCTGGGCGAGGACTCGCGGCGGCTGCTCGACATCATGGTCGACGTGGTGACCGAGGCCCGAGACGTCGCGCCCGACATCGAGGCCGTCGGCTTCGGCATCCCCTCGCTCGTCGACCAGCGGTCCGGCGAATCGGTGATGTCGCCGCACCTTCCCCTCGACGGAGTTCCCTTCCGCGACCTGATGAGCGAGCGGCTCGGGCTGCCGGTCGTCGTGGACAACGACGCGAACGGAGCGGCCCTTGCCGAGCAGCGCTACGGAGCAGCCCGCGGTGCATCGCACGTGGCGATGCTGACCCTCGGGACGGGCATCGGCGGCGGTCTCGTCCTGGGCGGTGAGCTATACCGCGGAAGCACCGGCGCGGGGGCCGAGCTCGGACACATGACCGTGGACCTCGACGGCCCGCCGTGCCGCAGCGGATGCCCGAACCGTGGGTGCCTGGAGACGGTGGCCTCCGGTCGCGCCATCGGCGAGGCCGGGGTCGAGATCGCGCGCCGGAGGGCCGACTCGGCCCTCGGACGCGCGGCGGCCGCCGGCGAGGAGGTGACCGGTGCCCTGGTCACCGAGCTGGCTCACGACGGCGACTCCGCTGCCCGTGAGGCGATCGAGCAGGTGGGGGAGCGGCTGGGGGCGGGGCTCGTGAACCTGGTGAACGTCTTCAACCCCGAGGTCGTGGTGATCGGGGGCGGTGCGGTGGCCGCGGGCGACCTGCTGCTCGGGCCCGCGCGGGCGATCCTCGCCGAGCGGGGCCTGAGGCCGAATCGCGACCAGGTACGGGTGGTGCCGGCGCACTTCGGCCCGGAGGCGGGAATGCTCGGGGCGGCGCTGCTCGCGCTGGAGAGGGATCCGCGGTGAGCGGCTCTCCCGGCGCGGCGCCCGGACGGCTCGTGGTCTGTCCGACTCCGATCGGCAACCTCGAGGACATCACCCTGCGCACGCTCTCGGCGCTGCGCGAGGCCGACGTGGTGGCCTGCGAGCACACGCGCCGCACGCGCATCCTGCTCGATCGCTACGGGGTCAGCGCGAGCCTGGTCTCCTATCACGAGCACAACGAGGATCGCCGGGCGGCCGAGCTCGTCGAGCGGATGTGGGCGGGGGAGGTCGTGGCCCTCGTCTCCGACGCCGGGATGCCACTGGTCTCCGATCCGGGCTTCGCGCTCGTGCGCGCCTGTGCGAGTGCGGGCCTGGCGGTGGAGGTGCTCCCCGGGCCCTCGGCGGCCATCGCGGCGCTCGTGGCCTCCGCCCTGCCCGCGGACCGCTGGCGCTTCGCGGGCTTCCTCCCGCGGCGCGAGGGCGAGCTGCGCCGGCTCCTCGAGGGGTCCGAGGAGACGCTCGTGGCCTTCGAGTCGCCGCGACGGGTGGCGGCCACGCTCGCCGTGCTCGCCGGGATCGACCCCGAGCGCGACGTGGCGGTGTGCCGGGAGCTGACCAAGGTCCACGAGGAGGTCGCGCGTGGACAAGCCGCCGAGCTCGCCGAGCGATACGGGTCCGACCCGCCACGCGGAGAGGTGGTGCTGGTGGTGGGTCCCGCGACGGTCGGTCGCGCCGGGGAGGTCGGAGGCGGCATGGTCAAGGGCCTCGACGCGGTGGTGCGCCTGATCGAGGCCGGCGCGCGCCCGCGCGTCGCGGCGGCCACGGTCGCCGAGCTCGTGGGCGGGAAGGCGAACGACCTCTACCGCGCGGCGACCGAGCGGCGGGCGAAGGGGTAGCTCGCCGTTCGAGGCTTGTGATCCGGAGGCACCGCCGCCCTCGGTGCACCCGCTGAAGGGTTACCGATCAGCGCCTGCGACGCACTCCCGCGTGACGGACGGTGACAACGCAGCGAAGGAGCGCACGGACGTGTGAAGGCGCGGGCGCCACGGGGCGA
>JACCZP010000200.1 GCA_013695885.1 Thermoleophilaceae bacterium
GCCGTGGAGGCCTCGGAGACGCCCGAGGCGGCGCGCGGCTCGGCCGGGCTCAACGCACTCCGGGTCGGCCGGGCGGCGCGCTCGCGCTACCCGCCGGCGATCGGCCGGCGCATGATCACGAGGTCGGCCTCGAGCGGGAGGTCGTCGACCTGCGCAGCGTGGCCGGCACCCTGCGACACCACTCCGATGTAGCCCTGGTCGAGCTGCGTGCGAAAGGCCGCGATGGCGGCCTCCTCGGCGGCGGGGTCACCGGCGCGCCATTCGGCGAGCGTGGAGTGACCGGTGGAGTCCATGCGGATGAGCTTCGCCATGGCGTGCCTCCTGGAAGGGGATGCGGACCAGCGACTATACGCCCGCGGGCACCCGGCGGCGAACCTAGGCGCGGATGCGCTCCTCGATCATCCGCCGCACCTCTTCGCCGTCGGCGCGGCCCTTGGTCTCGCGCATCACCGCGCCCACGATCGCGCCCATGGCCTTGGTCTTGCCGGCCCTCACCTTCTCCACCGCGTCGGCGTTCTCGGCCACGGCGCGACCGACGACCCCTGCGAGCTCGCCCTCGCCGGCGCGGGCCAGACCGCGCGCCTCGACGATCGCGGCGGGGGCTCCGCCCTCAGCGGCCACGATCTCGAGCACCTGACGCCCCGCCGCGCGCGATATCTCGTGGCGGGCGACCATGCCCGCCAGCTCGGCGAGGGCGTCCGGCCGTACCCGCGAGGAGGTCGGGTCGGCGTCGCCGAGGCTCGACTTGAGCTCGCCGACCACCCAGTTCGCGAGCTCGCGTGGATCGGCTCCGGCCCGATCGCCGCTCGCCGCCACCGAGGCCTCGAAGAAGTCGCCGAGCTCTGCGGAGAAAGCGAGCATCCGCGCGGTGTCGACCGGCAGGCCGAGCTCGGTGGAGAAGCGCTCCGAGCGCGCGGCGGGCAGCTCGGGCAGCGCCTCGCGCGCCGCCCGCAGCATCGCGGGAGTCGGCGCGAGGGGCACCAGGTCGGGCTCGGGGAGGTAGCGGTAGTCGTGGGCCTCCTCCTTGGAGCGCAGCGGCGAGAGGCTCCCGGTGGTCGGATCGAAGTGGAGCGTCTCCTGGACGACGGCCCGCCCGGCGCGCAGGAGCTCCTCCTGCCGGGCGATCTCCGCGTCCACCCCACGCTCGAGGAACCGGAAGGAGTTCATGTTCTTCAGCTCGGTCTTGACCCCGAGGTCGGAGGTGCCCGCCGGGCGGAGGGAGACGTTGGCGTCACAGCGCAGCGACCCCTCGTCCATGTTCACGTCGGAGACCCCGAGCTGCCGGAGCGTGACTCGCAGCAGACGAAGCCAGTCCGCGGCGTCGGCCGCCGAGCGCAGGTCCGGCTCGGTGACGATCTCGACGAGCGGCGTCCCTCCTCGGTTGAAGTCGACGACCGACCCCGCAGCACCGTGGATGCGTCCCGACGCGCCCTCGTGCACGAGCTTGGCGGCGTCCTCCTCGAGATGCACGCGGTGGATGCGCACGTCCCGCAGGCGACCACCGGCGCAGAGCGGGGTGTCGTACTGGGAGATCTGGTAGCCCTTCGGCAGGTCTGGATAGAAGTAGTTCTTGCGGTGGAAGATCGACCGCAAGGCGATCTCGCACTCGAGCGCCATCCCGATCATCAGCCCGAAGTGGACGGCCCGGGCGTTCGGGACCGGCAGCGTGCCGGGGTGCCCGAGGCACACCGGGCAGGTGCGCGTGTTCGGCTCCTCGCCGAAGGACAGCGCGCAGGCGCAGAACATCTTGGTGCGCGTGGCGAGCTGCACGTGTATCTCGAGCCCGATGACGGGCTCGAGGCGCCGCTCGGCCGGCTCGTCGCCGGGGGCGGGGCCGCCGAGGTGCCCCGCGGCGGGATCGGCCGCGCGGTCCGCGGTGGTCGAGGGATCAGCCACGGGCGGGCCGCGAGTCGAAGGCAAGCGCCCCCTCGAGCGCGTGCGCGGCGTCGAGCAGCCGGTTCTCGCTGAACGCCGGGCCTGCGAGCTGGATACCGACCGGCAGGCCCTCGGACATCCCGGCGGGGATCGAGATCGCGGGCAGCCCAGCCAGCGGCATCGGGACCGTGAAGAAGTCCGAGAGGTACATGGCGAGGGGATCCTGAGTGCGCTCCCCGAGCCCGAACGCCACGGTGGGCGACGTTGGCGTGATCACGAGGTCGACCGCCTCGAAGGCGCGCCGGAAGTCCTCGGCGATCAGCGTGCGCACGCGCTGGGCGCGACCGTAGTAGGCGTCGTAGTAGCCGGCCGAGAGGGCGTAGGTGCCGAGCATGATGCGCCGCTTGACCTCGGGCCCGAACCCCTCCGACCGCGTGCGCTCGTACTGCGACTCCAGGTTGCCGTCGCCGGCGCGCCGCCCGTAGCGCACGCCGTCGTAGCGGGCCAGGTTGGCGCTGGCCTCGGCGGGAGCGAGCACGTAGTACGCCGAGAGCCCGTGGCCGGAGTGCGGCAGGGGCACCTCCTGGACGCGGCCACCGAGCGCCTCCACGGTCACGAGCGTCGAGCGAAGCACCGCGTCGACGCCGGGCTCGACGCCCTCCATCCCCCCGCTCGCGAGCTCGGGCGAGACTCCGATCCGCAGGCCGTCGAGGCGCTCGGCCGTGGGGTCGCGCACCTGCTCCGGCAGTCCGAGGGACGTCGAGTCGCAGGGGTCGGCACCCACCATGTGCCGAAGCAGCAGCGCGGCGTCGGCCACGTCGCGGGTGAGCGGCCCGGCCTGGTCGAGCGAGGAGGCGAAGGCGATCATCCCGTGGCGGGAGATCGCGCCGTAGGTGGGCTTCAGTCCCACGATCCCGCAGAGGGAGGCCGGCTGTCGGATGGAGCCACCGGTGTCGGTTCCGATCGCCCACGGTGCGAGCCCGGCGGCGACCGCCGCTGCCGATCCCCCGGACGAGCCACCGGGGACCCGCGAGCGAT
>JACCZP010000210.1 GCA_013695885.1 Thermoleophilaceae bacterium
CACGCTGTCCGCGGCCCTATCTCTCGGCGTCGAGGATCGCGGGACGCTGCACCAGCGCGACACCTATTTCCACGCGGTCCACGGCCGGCTCAAGCTCCGCGAGCAGCCGCCCGAGCCCCCGCACCTCATCGCGTATTCCCGGGCCGCCGGCCAGGGGCCGCGACCGAGCCTCTACCGGATTGCCGAGGTGGCCGATCCCACCGTGCTCGCCGAGACGCTCGGCGACACGCTGGGCGTGCGCGTGGTGGTCGAGAAGGCGCGACGGCTGCTCATGTGGCGGAACGTCCGCATCCACGTGGACCGAGTCGCGGGCCTCGGCGACTTCGTCGAGCTCGAGGCGCGGCGGCCGGCTCTGGCTATGGGGCGCCGATAGCCTCGGAACGGATGAAGCGCGAAGCTACCTCTCGGACGCCCGAATGGTTCCGGCTCGACGCGGAGCGCAACGAGCGCGCCCGGAGGGAGCGGCTGCTGATTGACGGACGCAAGAGCATCGGCCAGAACATCGAGGAGGGCGCCGCCCTGATCGCTCTCGGGTTTGAGGTACACAGAGCGTTCGAGCACGTCCGGAGGTAGGTGGTCGACACCCCGCTCGACGCCGGCGCCCTCCTGAGGCACCTTCATGAGGCCGGTGTCGAACACGTCGTGATCGGAGGGCTCGCGGTCATAGCCCACGGTGTCCAGCGCTTCACCAACGACCTCGATATCTGTCCCGCGCCGGACCCGGAGAACCTGAGGCGGCTGGCCGCGCTGCTCGAGGCCCTCGGCGCGCGGCAGCTGGGAGTGGGTGACTTCGGGGAGGACGAGTTCCCGTTCGATCCGAGACGCCCCGAGGAGCTGGCCGAGGGCGGCAACTTCCGCCTGGTTACGGCGAGCGGGGTCCTTGACCTGATGCAGTGGATCCCAGGGATGCCCGAGGATCATGCCTACCCGGTACTGGCCGCAGACGCCGTGGAGGGGACGGCGTTCGGAGTGCCGTTGAAGGTCTGCTCGCTGGAGCACCTGCGGGCGATGAAACGGGCCGCTGATCGCCCTCGGGACCGCCAGGACCTCGCAGACTTGGAGGCGGCCCGTGCGGAGGGCTGAATGTCGCTCTGGGTTGCGCCGGGTAGCGTCGCGGAAGAGAGCTCGTCTGGATCGGGCGGCGCGTACACTCCCGCCCACGGCGAGCCCACCAAGGTCCGGTGCGAGATCGGCACGCTCTGCGTCATCCGCACCGCTGACGGGTTCCGCGCGATCGACGACGTGTGCACACACGAGACGGCTTCTCTCTCCGAGGGCGAGTACTACGACGACACCGACGAGATCGAGTGCCCGCTGCACGCCTCACGCCTCCACCTTCGACTGCCGATCCGGCCAGCCCAGGCTCGTAGAGGGTCTCGACCCTCCCGGCATTTCGTACCGCCTCGAGCGCATCGAGTGAGTAGCCGCCAGCGAGCGCTGATTGTGCCCGGTAGCCCCGACAGAACCGCGGTCCGGGAAGACGAAGGGCGCCCGGAGGCGCCCTTTCGAGAGCGAATGTGACCTCCCCCCGCGTCTACGACTTTACCGCCCGGGTCGGCGCTAGACCGGGACCTCGACGGCCGTAGCAGCGCTGGCCGGCTCGGGCACGGGCTCGCCGCTCTCGCGGAGGCTCTCGACGTGCTCGTCAATCGCCTCGCGGATGAGCTGCTCGACCTCCTCGCGGCTCTCTCCAACCGCGACGCAGCCCGGCAGGTCGGGCACCCAAGCGCCCCAGCTCGTATCGCCCTGCTCGATGATGACGGTATATTCGCTCATGGCCTCAGCTTGAGGTCGGCTTGGCGCTCGATGCTCTTGAGCGTGCCTGGTGGGACGTCCACGTTCGGCTTGCCGGCAACGGTCACGGTACCGGGTTTGTGCGGGTGGCGAAAGTGGCGGTGGCTGCCGCGCTGGCGCTCGAGCCGCCACCCGTCGTTCTCGAGCAGCTTGATTGCCTCACGGACCTTCACGCCGGCCGATGATGGAGGCCGCGGCGGTCAAAGCGCCACCCCGCGAGCCTCGGCCCCCGGGAAACTGGGAACGGCGCTCGAGGGCCTCGGCGTGCTCGGCACAGACCCAACGGCCCGGCAAGGCCGGGCGGGAACAGCCGGCCAGGGCGGTGCACAGTTGGCCGGCGACGGGCACGGTCAGGCGCTCGGGACGGCGCGGAGCCCGGAAGCGGACCTCGGCGCCGACCGACGAGCGCCCGGCCCTCTCTGTCCTCGGGGCGCGGCGGTGGCGACTCAAGCCGAGCCCGGCTCTAGACGGCGCGCATCCGCACGAAGCCGTCCGGTGTCAGGCGCTCGCGGCTGGCCTCGACCTCCCCGGAGCCGGCCAGCTCGATCACCTGTTCGTCACGGACGTCGACATAGGTACCGGGGCGCGCACGCCGGGCCTGCTCGCGCTCGGGACGCGTGAGGTATCCCACCGGCCGCGGTCGGGCCGCCTCGGTGAACGCCTCGTCCGGGTGGGGCAGCGGCCACGGAGGGATGGATCGGCCGGGACCGTCGGCGCCGTGCTCTCGCATCGGCTCCTCCCACATCGCGCTCGCCCGCTGCCACGCCGCGTGCGCGGCGCGGTAGGGCTGCTCGAGCGCTGCGAGCTGCTCGACGGCCGCCTCGTCGGCGCGCTCGGCCGCGGCGGCGAACTGCTCCCAGGCCGTGCGATAGAGACTCGCCAGCTCGCGGCGCGCCGCCGGGCCGGCGTCGTTCACCCCGGCCTTCGACTGCTCGAGCGATCGAAGCTCCGCCTCGAGCCGAGCCGCTGCGAGTCGAGCTCGGCCGTGTCCCCCGCGCTCGCTGCGAAAAACAGCCGGCGCTGAGACCTTTTCACAGGAGGAGGCCTTCGCGCCCCCTCTGGCCGCCCGCGAACTCGCTCCACGCGCCGTGCGGACCTCCGCACTGTGCGTTGCCAGCCCGAAGCCGAGCCGAGCCAGCCCGCGCCAGGGGGGCTACGCCGATGGGTGGTGCCACTTTGGTCCCACCCGAGCGTCTCCGCGCCAGATACGGAGG
>JACCZP010000221.1 GCA_013695885.1 Thermoleophilaceae bacterium
GCGCTCGCCGGCGTCGAGCCCGACGGGTCCGCGCACGGGCGGCGGCGGCCCGCGCTTCTCCCCACCGGCGGCCTCACAGCCGATCAGCGGCGCCGGCCTCGTGGGCTCCGTGCTCCTCGATCGCGTAGCTCCCGTGCTACTGCCGGTGGTGAGCACGCTCCGGCGGCTGCTCGAGCGGCTCGAGCGTGCTCTCTCGCGAAGCTGATCCGAGTGCGCCGCGTCTGGCGCGCTCGAGCCGGGTTGCCTACTTCCACGGAGGATCCGCGTGGACTCGATCACCGGCCGGACCGCGCGGCGCGACGTTCCTCCTCGGGGTCGATGAGCTGGAGCTCTCCGCCGGCAGCGCCGGCCACGAACACCCGCCCCGAGACCTCGTCGACGGCCACGGTGTTCGGCTCGCGGACGGTCGGAAAGCTACCCCGGAAGCGAGCGCCCAGACCCCGGAGATCGAGCTCCGCCACCCGGTTTCGCGCGGTCAGCGTGACCCAGAGGCGCTGTCGCCGCCGGTCGATGGCCATTCCGTACGGTGCGCCGGGCAGGTTGATCCGTCCTGCGGTCTCGAGCCTCGGGCGCAGCCGGAAGACGACGACCGCGTTGCCCCGAGTGTCGGCGACGTAGAAGCGACCCGGGGGACCGGCGACCACGTGCGTCGGTCCCGCACCCGCGCCGGCGCGCCCCAGGGAGGTCAGGGCGCGAGCGTCGTAGACCTCGAGCTGGTTGGAGCGGACCGCCACGAGGCCGACGAACTGCTCGCCCAGGGCGGCGATGCCGCCCGGCTGAACCGGCGTGTCGAGCTCCGCGATCGTGCGGCCCTTCTCCACGACCGACACGCTGTCGCCGAGCTCGTTCGCCACGAAGGTGCGCCCGCCGGCAGCCGTGGCGTGGTGCGGGAAGCGCCCGACGCGTGTGACCCGCACATCGCCGTCCGGGAGCCCGACGCGGGCGAGGACGTTCGCGTGCTCGGCGGGCACCAGGACCGGTCCGCCGGGAGCGGCGAGCGCCAGGTGCCGGGGGAATGCCGGGATGGGGACACGGCGCAGGACGCGTCCGCGGCGCCCGTCGACGAGCGCCACCCGGTCCGGATCCCGCAACCCGACCGCGACGATTCCGCTCCGTGGGTCGACGGTCAGTCCCTCCGGCCCACCCCCGAGCGCGAGCACGCGGCCGGCCGGCGTCGCGGCGGGCCGAGGAGACGTCGCGGGCTCGGCGGGCGGCGGAAGCTCTCGGGCGGAGCCGCAGGCGGCCAGGCCGAGTGACACGGCCACCACACCGAGGGGGCGATGGACCGGAACGAGGTGGCGGAGGCGCGCGCGAATGGTCGAATCGGGCGTAGAGAGCGGGCGCCTCGGAGGCGATGCATCCGCCCGACCCGCCGCGCGTGGGAGCATAGGAGCACTCTGAGCGAGCGGGCCGATCAAGGCTGCCGCCGTGAGACCCTCCGCATGAGCACCGAACTTCCGGCCAGACCGCCCACGGCCGAGCGCTCCCGCGCGGCGCGGCGGATCCCGTGGGTCGTGACCGCGGCCGCGGCCCTCACCATCCTCGTCGGGCTGGCCGCCACGGCGCTCCTCCCCCCGCGCTCGTTCGGGAGCTACCTGGGCACTCCCCTTCCGCCGTTCTTCGCGTTCTGGCGGCCACAGGCCGGCCTCTACCTGGCGCCCGCCGTCCTGCTGCTGGCCGCCTCGGTCGCCCTGGCGCCGCGACTCTGCCGCCGGCCCGTGGGCGCTCTGGCGTTCGCGACTGGCTCGCTCGCCATCGCCCTCTCGCTGCGCCTCGCCCTGGCCGCGGTCCGCGAGGGGCCGAGCCGGTGGCGCGCGATCTTCGGCCGCATCCCCGAGGCCGGGGACGAGTACCTGCCGTCGACTCCCGGGGCGGTGGGACTCGACGTGATCCCCTACCTGGACCGGTTCGCCGAGCTCGCTCCGACCCTCACCCTCCACGCTTCGGCGCACCCCCCGGGCCTTCCGGTCGCCCTCGAGCTGCTGGGGATCGAATCGGCCGCCGGAATGGCGGCTCTGACCATCGGGATCGGGGCGCTGGCCGCGCCGCTCACCTACCTGCTCGGTCGCGAGCTCCTGGACGAGGGCCGCGCTCGCATCGCCGCGCTGCTGTTCGCGTTCTCTCCGTCGGCGCTCTTGTATGGGGCGACGTCGGCCGACGCCCTCTTCGCCACCGTCGGGCTGCTCGCGGGCGTCCTGCTGCTCGCGCGCCGTCCCCTGCTGCGCGCGCTGGGTCCACCGGCCGTGGTCATGAGCGCACTCTTCTCCTTCTCGCTGGCCGGAGTGGCCGCCTGGGCGACGCTCGTCACCGCGGCACGCGACGGCCTGTGGCCCGCATTCCGCCTCGCCGCCTGGTGCGGTATCGCGCTGGTCGCCGGCTTCGTCGGTCTCTGGGCGGCGACCGGCTTCGACGTCCTCGGCACCCTCGAGTCGGCCGACGACGCCTACCGCAAGCTCACGATCTTCCGCGTCCGCTCGTATGCATACTGGCTGTTCGGCTCCCCGACCGCCTTTCTGATCGCGGCCGGGCTGCCCATCGCCTGGTACGCGCTCCGTGCGCTCGCGTCGGCGGAGGCCGCCGCGTCAGCGCTGGCCGGCCTCGTGGCCGCGGCCGCCCTGCTCGGGTACACGAAGGCCGAGACCGAGCGGATCTGGCTCTTCATGGTGCCCTTCGCCTGCGTGGCCGCGGCCAGCGCGCTGCCCCGGAGGTGGCTGGCTCCGGTCCTGGCCCTGCTCGGCGCGCAGGCCCTGGCCGTCGAGGTGCTCCTCTACACGATCTGGTGAGGGCCCTCGATCGCCCGCTGCACCCACCCGGCCAGCTCCGTGAGGTACTCGGGGTCGATCGAGTGGCCCATCGGGGACTCTCGGTAGGTCACGTCGAGGCCGGCCTCCTCGAGCCGCGCACGGGCCTCGCGGCCGAAGTCCACGCCGATGGTCGCGTCCTCGGTCCCGTGGCCGATCGCCACCGGCACGTCGACGTGCTCGGCGAGGTCGAGCTCGAAGCCCTCCACAGAGGGGATGAAGCCGCTGAGCGCCAGCACCCCCGCCGGCGCCGGCCGTCCCGCGCCGAGGCCGAGGGCGCACGCCATCACCGCACCCTGCGAGAAGCCGCCGATCACGGTGCGCTCGGGCGGCACGCCGAGCGCGACCAGCAGCCCGTCGAGCCAGCCGCTCGCCTGCGCGAGTACCGGACCGAACGTGTCGGGATCGGGGAAGCCCACTCGCCGCACCACGTACCAGTGCGCGCCCCCGGGCGGCAGGGACAGCGGACCCCGCGGGGTGACCCCGACCAGGCGTCGCTCGGGATCGAGGTGGTCGAGCACCGGCTCGAGGTCGCGCTCGTCGGCGCTGCGGCCGTGGAAGAGGACCAGCGCGCCCTCCGCGTATCCGGCCGCCGGACGCAGGCGGTGGACCATCTCGCCCGCGCCAGCGGACGCGCTCACGGCGTGCGCCCGGCGCGCGGTGCGGGCAG
>JACCZP010000232.1 GCA_013695885.1 Thermoleophilaceae bacterium
AGTCGCCGGCCTCCTCAACAGTGGGATCGGCCAGGTCCAGGGCGTCGGTGGAGCCGCTCATCGCAGGGCGTCCCGAACGGCCTGCCGGAGGCTTCCCCCATCCAGATATCCCTCGAGCACGCGGGCGCGGCGGTGGCGATCGACGACCACCACGGAGGGGGCGCGGGAGATGCCGAGCCCGGCGGCGAGCGGGCCGTAGTCGGCGAGATTGCTCACCCGATCGCGGAACACGGCCACCCGCGAGCTACTCCTCTTGGGCAGCTCGCGCAGGGCGTTCCGGGTGGCGTCGTCGTCGGCTCCCCGCTGCGTGAAGAGCACCACCACGACCTTGCCCCGCTCGAGCGCGCGCGCGGCGTCCACCGCCTTGCCGGACAGCTCTCCCGGGGGCTTCGGCCGTGTGCCGGGGGTGGATCGGCGCGGGCTCGGGACGGCCTTGGACGGTGCGTCACGTGTGCCGGCGCGCGATGGATCCGGGGCGGGCCGGGCGGGTCTCCGGGCGTCGGCGCGCGGAGCCTCGGCACCCGGGTCGGAGGTGTCCGCGGACGGCGACGGCGCGGGCCCGGCGCCCTCCTCCTCGGCGCCCACGCGCGTGGCCATGAAAGTGACGGCGATGAGCACCGCCCCGATCAACGCGAAGACCATCGGACGGGAGACGGAGGCCACGCGCTCGTATCGGCACCTCCAGCTCCGGTGTTTAGGGCTCGGGCGCGCCCGAGGGGCGGCGGAGCGAGTCTCTGGCGGCGTCCCGCATGACCCCCACGGGCGGCGGACGCCCGGTCCAGATCTCGAAGCTGCGCGCCCCCTGACGAACCAGCACTTCGAGCCCGTCGACCACCCGGGCCCCGGCGAGCGACGCCCAGCGGACGACCGGGGTGGGCTCGACTCCGTAGACGAGGTCCACCACCGTCTCGGGCGCCTGGGCGCCGGCCAGGCCGAGCATCTCGAGCGCCGCCTCGCCTCCGGGGTCGTCCTGGAGCCCGACCGAGGTGGCGTTCACGAGCAGTGCCGCGTCGTCGAGCTCCCGGCGGGGATCCCTTGCGTGGCGGACGCCGAGCCCCTCGGCCAGGGCGGCGGCGCGCTCTGCTGAGCGGTTCCACACCGCCACGTCCGCCGCCCCCGCGTCGCGCAGCCCGACGGCCACGGCGCGAGCGGACCCGCCCGCCCCGAGGATGAGCGCGCGCAGACCGCGCGGTGGAGTGCCGAGCGCGTCGAGGAAGCCGCCGACGTCCGTGTTGTCGGCCTCGATCGCGCCGTCGCCCGTGAACGTCAGCGTGTTGGCGGCCCCCGCCGCCCGGGCGGCGGAGCCGGCCACGTCCGCCAGGCGCAGCGCCGCCTCCTTGTGCGGGAGGGTCACGTTGGCGCCGCGGTATCCCGACAGCGGCAGTGCGCGCGCGGTCTCGGCGAAGAGCTCGGCCCGCACGGGGAGGGCAAGGTAGCGCCAGGGGAGCCCGAGGGCGGCGAACGCGGCGTTGTGCATCACCGGTGAGCGCGAGTGCCGGACCGGCCAGCCGAGCACGCCGGCCAGAGCGACGGAGCTCGGCGTGGAGGCGGCCGGCGCCTCTGAGCCCTCCGCCGGCTCGGGCGCGTTCACCTCACTCAGCAGTCGGTCGGCGAGCGGCCGCCGCGGGCGGCGCGCTCGGCGTCGTAGCGCGCCTTGTCGCGGGACCACTGCTGGTCGGTCTCCGCGAAGGCGTGCTCGCCGCACGTGTCCGGCTTGACCACGTAGAACAGGTAGTCGGTGTCCGCCGGGTTCGCCGCAGCCTCGAGCGACTCGCGGCCCGGGGAGCCGATCGGCCCCGGGGGCAGACCGGCGTTGGTGTAGGTGTTGTAGGGGTCCGGCGACTCGAGCTGCGACTTCAGGATGGGCCGGCTCCAGTTGCCGCTCGCAAAGCGCACGGTGGCGTCGATCTGAAGGCGCTGGTCGACCTCGAGGCGGTTGTAGATCACCGACGCGATCAACGGGCGCTCGCGGTCGAGCTGGGCCTCGCGCTCGACCATCGA
>JACCZP010000274.1 GCA_013695885.1 Thermoleophilaceae bacterium
GCGCCTGCGCGAGGAGGGCAAGCTGCGCCACTACGGGGTGGCGCTCGGCCCGGCCATCGGCTGGCGCGACGAGGGTCTGTTGGCCCTCGACCGCCCGGGCGTCGGCTCGCTCCAGACGGTCTACAACCTGCTCGAGCAGCAGCCGGGTGACGACTTCCTCGCCCGCGCGCTCGAGACAGGCGCGGGGATCATGGCCCGGGTGCCCACCTCGAGCGGCCTGCTCGAGGGTCGCTACACGCAGGAGACCACGTTCGAGGGCAACGACCACCGCCGCCACCGCCGGCGCGAGTGGCTGCTCGAGGGACTGAAGAAGGTCGAGCAGCTCCGCTTCCTGGCGATCGAGGGCGAGCGCACGATGACCCAGGTGGCGCTCAAGTGGATCCTGCAACAGCCGGGCATCGCGAGCGTCGTGCCCACCGTGACGACGGTGGTCGAGCTCGAGGAGATGGCCGGCGCCTCGGCGGCGCCGGACCTCACGGAGGAGGAGCTCGACGGCGTGGCGGAGCTCTACGCGAGCGGTTTCGGGCTCGAGCCCGTCCAGGCGTAGAGGCTCGACGGCGGCCCGAAGCTCAGGCCCGCCAGCGCAGCGCGGGCGTGCACACCGGGGCGTCCCACAGCTCGACGAGCTCGTCGTCGAGCTCGAGCAGGGTTATCGACGCCCCCGCCATGTCCATGCTCGTGACGAAGCTACCCACCAGGCGGCGCGCCACCTCGAGGCCCCGCTCCTCGAGCCGGCTCTCGAGCTCTCCGTAGAGGAGGTACAGCTCGATGTCGGGCGTCGCTCCGAAGCCGTTGAGGAGGGCCAGGAGCCGGCCGTTCTCAGCGGGCTCGAGATCCTCGAGGAGGGCATCGAGCATCGTCTGCATGATCTCTCCGGCTGAGGCGAGGGTCTCGCGCCGGCGTCCGGGCTCGCCGTGAATCCCGACGCCGACCTCCATCTCCTCCGGCCCGAGGTCCATCAGCGGCGGATCTCCGGGAGTGGACGCCGACCCGAGCGCCACACCGAACGAGCCGGCACCCTCGCTCACCCGGCGTGCCACCGCAACGACTTCCGCGAGCGAGCCCCCGGCCTCGGCCCGGGCGCCGGCGATCTTCTCCACCACCATGGTCGCGCCGGTGCCGCGACGGCCGGCCGTCGCGGTGCTGTCCTCGACGGCCACGTCGTCAGCGACCAGCACCGACTCGACCTCGATGCCCTCGGCGACCGTGAGCTCCGCGGCCAAACGGAAGTTCATGACGTCGCCCGTGTAGTTCTTGACCACATAGAGCACGCCGGCACCGCCGGACACGGCGCGGGTGGCGGCGAGCATCTGGTCCGGCACCGGTGAGGTGAACACCGGACCCGGGCAGGCGGCGTCGAGCATCCCCCGGCCCACGAATCCGGAGTGAAGCGGCTCGTGGCCCGAGCCCCCTCCGGACACGAGCCCCACCTTGCCCTCTACCGGAGAGTTGCGGCGGACGACGATGCTCGCCTCCAGGTCCACCCGCACGAGGTCGGCGTGCGCGCGGCCGAAGCCCGCGAGCGCCTCGGTCACGATCTCGGCCGGATCGTTCAGGAACTTGTTGACCGGCGGCGGGCCCTCGGAGTCGGCCGTCGTCTCCCCGTCGCCGTTCGGGCCGCCGCCGGCGTCGGCATATCCGGTGGCGAGGTCGGGGTCGGCCGGGATGTCGTTCGGCTCGAGCGACGCTCCGGCCACCCATGCCTCGGCCACCCGCCGGAGCATGACCGCCACGGCCAGGGCCCCAGGATCGGGCACCTCCGCGGTGCGTTCCCCGGAGTAGGAGGAGCGCCCGCGGCGGGCGGTCATGCCGCGCGTCCCCTCGGCACCCTCCTCGGCGGCTGCCGCCGCACGTTCGAGCGCCTCGGCCGGGTCGCCGTGGCCGAGGTCCTCGGCCAGCCGCTCCACCGCCGGAACCAGCGCGTCGAGCAGCGTCTTGTCGCCCACCTCCGCGCCGCCGTACTCTCTGATCCCCCCGACGGCAGCCCACAGCATCGCCGCGACGCGCTCCGCGTCCGGTTCGCCCTCGCCGGCCTCCGTCCCCGCGCGGAGGAAGGCGATGCCCCAGATCGGCCCGGAGGTGCCGCCCGAGCTGGAGACGAGCACCCTCGAGACGTTCAGCAGGAGGGCGCCCGCGTTCTGGCGGTCGAGCTCGTCGAACTGCTCGAGCACCGCTCCGAACCCTCGCGCGAGGGCGGAGCCGAAGTCACCGTCGCCCGCGTCGGCGTCGAGGGCGTTCCACTCGCGCTCCTTGGCCACCGCGGTGGCGGCGAGGGTGCGCACCACCAGGTCCACCGGCGCCACGTCGGCCTCGCTCATCGCGGCATCGTAGGGCGCGAGCTGGTGCCTACGATGGGCGCCGCGGCTCTGCCCCTGTCCGGACACCGAGTGGGCCATCCTCCTCGCCGAGGAGGTGGAGGACCTCGAGTACCACGTCACGCGCTTGCGCCTCGAGGAGGAGGGGGCCGAGGTGGTCGCGGTGGGAAGCGACCTCCAGCCGGTGCGGGGCAAGAACGGTCTCGAGGCGACCACCGGACATCGCCGCGAGCGAAGTCGACCCGGACGGCCTGTCCCACTAACGCCCCCGCTGTAGTAAGAGGCCCCCCGGAGCGCCCGGGCGTCCACCGGGCGACACGGCGGCCCCGGCGCCCACCACCCGGTAGCGGATCACCGTCAGCCGTTGGCGTTCCCGGCGGTCCACGAGCGCGTAGCCCGGCGGTGCCGGGGGCGTGCGCTGAGGACCTGCCCGGTTCGTCTGCACCACCACCAGCTCGCCGGCCCGCTCCCCGCCCCGCGCCCGCTCCAGCCCGTCGAGGTACTGCTGCAACGACCGCAGCTCGTGCGGGGGCATCACCGCGATCAGCCGGCCCCCGGGGACGGGGGCGAGCTCGCCGGCAAGCCCCCGCCAGTCCTCGCGCCCGAGGCCGGGGACCGCCGTCGTGGCCACGCTCACCGCGGCGAGCACCACCACGAGGGCGATCCCGACGGCCGCGCCCGGCCACCCTGCGCGACGGGCGGTGGGCCCCACGGCGACCACCAGCGCCGCCGGCACCCACGCGACGATCAGGTTGCGGGCCAGCAGGTAGTCGAGACCGACGAGCACAAGGGCCAACGCCGGGAGCACCACCAGCGCTCCGAGCGCC
>JACCZP010000306.1 GCA_013695885.1 Thermoleophilaceae bacterium
CCGGCGAGCGCTTCCCCGACCTCGAGCTTCCCGACCACACCGGCCGCCCGCGACGGTTGACGGAGGTGGCGGGCGGCGACCCGCTCGTGCTCGTCACCTCCCGCGGCTGGTGGTGCCCGAAGGAGCAGCGCTACATGCGCGAGCTCTGCCGACTCCAGGACGAGCTCGAGGTGGCCTACGCGCGCATCGCCGTGCTGAGCGTGGATCCGCCCGAGGTCCAGTCGGCCTTCCGTGCCGGCCTCGGGGCCCGCTTCACGTTCCTCTCCGACCACGATCGGCGCTGGCTCGAGGAGCTCGGTCTGCTCGAGGCCTCGGACACCGTTCACCGCCCGTACCTGCCCGCGGCGTTCTGCCTGTTCCCCGACCTCACCGTTCACGCCGCCTACCACGGCAACTGGTACCTCGGCCGCGCGACCATGGAGGAGCTCCGTGTCGACCTGCGCGCCATCTCGAGGGCGACCCGCCCCGACTGGTGGCCGGCGTGACCGGGGAGCCCCCGTTTCGGTACCTGTTCCTCGAGGGCGAGCGCCTGCGCCTCGACGAGGGCCCCGGCCGGCGCGTCGGCGTCGACCGCCGGTGCGTGGAGGGTGAGCCGGTGGCGGGGGCCTACGTCCACCTCTGCGCGCTGGCCGACGACGACGCCCGCGTGCCCTACGACCAGCCCGAGGTGCAGCAGGCCCGCCGCGACGCCCTGGCCTGGTGGGTGCCGATGCTCGGCGACGATCTCGTCTGCCTGAGCACGCTGTCGGTGGACGCCGTGCACTGCGCCGGGGCGGTGACGGTCACCCGGACGCCGCGGTCCTTCGCCGACGATCCGTTCGCGCGCCTCTTCCCTGGCCGCGTGCTTCGCAGCGATGTCTTCTGCCCGGTCGCCCCACCCGCCGGCCCGGTCCTCGAGCGCTACGCGGGCGCTCCCTGGCCGGGCGGAGCGTTCGAGACCCCCAGCGAAGGAGGCCATCCATGAGCGAGGAGTTCGACGCGGTGATAATCGGGGCCGGCCCCGGCGGCGAGGTGGTGGCCGACGAGCTGATCGACGCCGGCCGCCGGGTGGCCATGGTGGAGAGGGAGCTCGTGGGCGGGGAGTGCCCGTACTGGGCCTGCATCCCCTCGAAGGCCCTGCTGCGTCCGGGCGAGGCCCAGGGCGAGGCCCGGCGGGCGTTCGGCGTGTCGACCCCCGCGCTCGACTGGAAGGACACCGCCGCCTACCGCGACTGGATCGTCCGGGGCCTGGACGACGCCGGCTCGGTGAAGGCCTACGAGGGCAAGGGCGCCACCATCGTGCGTGGGACTGGACGGATCGCCGGACCGGGTCGCGTGGACGTGGATGGCCGGGTGCTCGAGGCCGAGCACGTGATCGTCGCCACGGGCTCCTCGTCGAACGTCCCCCCGATCGAGGGCCTCGAGGACGTGCCCTACTGGACCAACCGCGAGGCGACCACGCTGGCCGAGGTGCCCGACCGCGTGATGCTGGTGGGCGGCGGCCCGGTGGCGGTCGAGCTGAGCCAGGTCATGTCGCGCTTCGGCGCACAGGTGACGCTCGTCCAGTACCCCGACCGGCTGGTGAACCGCGAGGACCCGCGGGTCGGGGAGCTGATCGAGGCTGCGCTGCGCGACGACGGGATCGACGTGCGGACAGGCGTGGGAGCCGAGTCGGCCCGTACCGCCGGAGGCCCCGAGGGCACCACGGTCGTAGGGCTGAGCGACGGGAGCGAGGTAGAGGTGGACCGCCTGGTCATCGCGGCCGGCCGGACGCCGCGGATCCACGACATCGGGCTCGAGACCGTCGGGGTGGAGCCCGGGGCCCGAAGCCTGCCCATCGACGAGGGATGCCGGCTGGCCGAGGGCCTGTGGGCGGTCGGCGACGCCACCGGCGTGGCCATGTTCACCCACCTCGCCCAGTACCAGGGCCGCGTGGCTGCGGCGAACATCCTCGGCGGCTCGCGCCGCGCGAACTACCGCGCGGTGCCGCGCGTGGTGTTCTCCGATCCCGAGATCGCCGCCGTCGGCCTCAGCGAGGAGGCCGCCCGCGAGCAGGGGATCGACGTGGCCACCGCGACGGTCGACCTCGCGGCCTCGCTGGCCCGGCCGGTGACCTACGAGCGCAACCCGCGCGGGGAGCTCGGCGTGGTCGCAGACCGCGCTCGCGGCGTTCTGGTGGGGGCCTGGGCCGTCTCTCCGCTAGCCAGCGAGTTCATCCACGAGGCGGTGGTGTCCATCCGCGCCGAGGTGGGGGTGGACGTGCTGCTCGACACCGTGCGCCAGTTCCCCACCTTCGCCGAGGGCATGTTCAAGGCCCTCGACCGCCTCGAGATGTGAGTC
>JACCZP010000387.1 GCA_013695885.1 Thermoleophilaceae bacterium
GGACCCGGCCACGTCCCACCACCTCCACCCCCTTGCGGGTGGGGCGCAGGTGGCCGCCCTTTCCGCGGTGGAGCGCCCGCGCCGTCGCGGCCTCCTGCTCGTGGGCCTCGAGCCCGGAGTCGAGCACGCCGTCGGCGCCGAGCCAGGAGCGCTCGGGGCCGGCGGGCGCCCGGTGGGCGCTGGCCACCGCGGGCACGAGCGCCGCGACGGCCAGCAGCAGGATCAGGAGCGGCCGCCTCGGCATCGAAGCGGGTATCTAAGCGGGTCGGTGGGCGCCGTGCAAACGGTGGCGCCGGGGCCTAGCGAACCTGCGGGACGCCGTGGCCGATGCTCTCGGCGTAGAGGTCGGCCACCTGCCGGGCCACGTCGGCCCAGTCGAAGCCGAGCACGTGCTCGGAGGCCTCGGCCACCAGGCGCTCGCGCAGCTCGACGTCGCTCAGCAGACGCTCGGCGACCGCTCCGAGGGACTCCGGGTCGCGCGAGCGAAAGCGCAGGCCGACGTTCTCGTGCGGGACCACCTCGCGCAGGCCGCCGGTGTCGGCCACCAGGCACGGACAGCCCGAGGCCATAGCCTCGAGGGCCACCAGCCCGAAGGGCTCGTAGATCGAGGGGACCACCGTGAGGTCGGCGATCCGGTAGAGGGAGTGCAGGACGTCGTCGCCGATCCAGCCGAGGAAGGTCCCGTGGCCGTCCAGGCCAAGCGCCGTGGCGAGGGTGCGCAGCTCCTCCTCGTGGGTGCCCGACCCCGCGACCACGAAGCGCACGTCGCCGAGCCGCTCGATCAGGCCGGGCAGCGCCTCCAGCGCGACCTGGAAGCCCTTCTCGTAGACGAGGCGGCCCACCAGCAGTACGAGGCGCTCCTCGGGCGCGGCGAAGCGCCGGCGCAGCGGCGCGAGGTCAGCCATCGGCACGAGCTCCGACGGGTCGATGCCGTTGGGCACGACCGACACCTGCTCCTCCTCGAGCCCGTACACGTCGCAGACGTGCTCGCGCATGTAGGCCGAGCAGGTGATGAGTCGGTCGGCCCTGTTGGCCAGCCAGTGCTCCACCGAGTGGATGTGCGACTGCGGATGGGTGTCGACGTGTCCCTGGTGGCGTCCGTACTCGGTCGCGTGGATGGTGGCCACGAGCGGGCAGCGGAACCGGCGGGCGAGGTGGTCGCCGGCCACGGCCACGAGCCAGTCGTGGGCGTGGACCGCCTCGAAGGAGAAGAGGTCGCCGAGCTCGACGCCGGCGGCCAGCATGTCAGCGTTCATGTGCTCCACCCAGGCCACGAACTCGCCGAGCTCGGTAGGTCGGCCGGGCTCGCGCACGCGATGGATGCACACACCGCCGACCTCCTCCTCCTGCGGAGACTCCTCCATGCCGCGGGTCAGGACATGGGCCTCGATCCCCTGCGCGGCGAGTCCCTCGGCGAGCTTGCGGACGTGACGGGCGAGCCCGCCCTCGATCAGCGGCGGGTACTCCCACGAGAGGAGGAGGACGCGCACCTAGGGTGCGATGAGCGAGCCGAGGTCGAGCCGGGGGGCGAGGTTGCGCAGGGACGGCTCCGGCACGGCGCGGGAGTCTGGCAGTTGGCCGAGGGCCGCGTCCACGCCGGCGATGTGGCCCAGCGCACGCTCGCGCGGATATGTGCCGGCGGTTCCGCGCGAGATCTGGAAGGGCCAGTCGCTCGACTGCGCGGCGAGCAGCTCGCGCGCCGCTCGCGACAGGCCATCCGAGCGCACGTGGTCGGCGGCCGCGGCCACACGGAGCTCTGCCCGGCGCGCTCCGAAGACGACCTCCGCGGTGGACGGCGAGTCCCACGTCGAGAGATCGCCTCCGAGGCCCCAGGACGAGGAGGCGAGCGGACGGTCGACCGCCTCGACCCGCTCGAGCCCCGTCCGCAGGGTCACCAGCTCGAGCCCCCGCGCGGCCGCCTCGCGCAGCACGGCGGCGAGCCACGCCGGCCCCTCGTACCAGAAGTGGCCGAGCAGCTCGGCATCGAGCGCACAGCAGACAAGGCCGGGGCGGCGGCGCTCGGCGAAGTAGGCGTCGAGCCGGACGAGCACCCGGTCGACGAAGTCCCGCGCGTGCTCTTCGGCCTGCGCCAGGGCGTCGGCCGGGCGATACGGCTCCCCACGGACGCTCCACGCGGCCAGGTCGTGGCGGGTGCGCCGGAAGGAGTCCCGGTAGGCCGCACCCGCCGGATAGCCCCCGCCTCCCCACACGAGGGCCACGGTGTCCCAGTCGATCGGCACGGCTACCGGGCCCGCGGCGGTGGCTACCGGCTCGAGCTGATGGGGAGATCCGCGGCCGAGCGCGGCGGTCTGGTCGACGCAGAAGGCGCGTACGCCGGCCTCGGCGAGGTCGCGCTCGAGCCCCGGCTCGTAGGCGCACTCGGGCAGCCAGAAGCCTCCCTCCCATCGCCCGAATCGCCGCCCGTGCGAGACCACGCCGACGCCGAGTTGGAGGCGCAGACCGGCGTCGGTGGCGAGCAGAGGGAGCACGGCGTGGGTGGCGGAGGAGGTCACGAGCTCCACGCCCGACAGCCCCGCGAACGCCCCCAGGAGGTCGCGCCCGCGGCGCTCGAAGGATCGATCCGCCCGCTCGTAGTCGGCGGCCGCCCGCCGCAGCTCGGTGGCGGCCTCGGGCTCGCCGTCCTCGTCGAGGCCGGCCGCCGCCTCGGCGTGCACGAGCGGCTTGACGTCTCGGAGGTAGCTGAGGAAGCGATCGCCGGCGTCGGCGCGCATGGTCTCGAGCTGGTCGCAGAGCACCGGCGTGAGCCCCACGGTCACCGGCGCACCGTCGAGCAGGTCGAGCAGCGGCAGGTAGACGGTGGCCACCGCCTCCCACAGCCACTCCTCGCCGAACGGCCAGGTGCCGAACCCCTCGACGTAGGGCATGTGGGAGTGCAGCACCAGGGCGAGCGCCCCGCGGTCCGCCGGAGGACTCACCGCCGACCGGCGCGGAGCACCGCGAGGAAGTCGAGCGCCCGTACGAGCGGGGCCTCGGCCTCCGGTCGAAGACGGAAGTCACGGGCGGAGATGGCGGGGGTGAAGCGGTCGTACGCGGGTTCGGTGAGCCCGAGTTGCGGATGCACCGAATCCCACCCCGCCCTCAGCGCGAGCTCGTGCGCGCGCAGCTTGCGGGCGTGGAAGAGCCCGTAGAGCTCGACACGCTCGAACGCGCCCTCGCAGAGCGTCCGGAGCTCCTCCGGCCGGTACTCGCGCAGGTGCCACGGGTTGTCGGAGCGCTCGGCGCCGGGCGGGGCCAGGGTGAGCACGTTCGGCGTCGACACGTACGCGACACCCCCCTGCCGCAGCATGGAGCGGAAGTGCCCGAGCAACTCGTCCGGGCGCTCGACGTGCTCGATGGTCTGGAGGAAGACGATCGCATCGGCGGGCTCGGAGAACCGCTCGACCAGGTCGCGCACCACCCGTACGCCGGGCCCCTCGTACTTCAGGCGCGCATGCTCCTCGGCCTCCGGGTTGGCCTCGACGCCGGTCACGCGCGCGGCACGTCGCGCGAGCACCGCCAGGCCGTAGCCCTCGCCGCAGGCCATGTCGACGACCTCGAGGCCGCGGCAGCGATCGGCCACCCACTCGTACACCGCCAGGTGGCGGCGAAACCAGTAGTTCTCGGCGGGCACGTCGGGCAGCGTCCGCTCGCCGGTCAGCGCGAGTGGCGGCACGCCGGGCGGTTGACCGCGCTGGACGTGCTCGGGGCGCGGGTCGTCCCCGTCCCCCGCCGAAGCGTCGGCCGCGGGACTCACCGCGAGCTGGCGCTCAACGGCCGGCCCTCGTCATCCCACAGCATGACCGGAGTGTGCACCCCACGCTCCCGGACGAACTCTCGGGCGAGCTCGGGTGAGCCATGAGAGCCGAGGCGCGGGCGGACCCGAGCCGCGGATCACGCGCCGGCGGGACCCGCCGGCGTCCTATACGAGCTCCAGCTCGGTCCGGACCTCGATGCCGCCCTCGATCGAGCGCGCGACCGGACAGAAGCGTGCATGGAAGCCGTGTACCCGCTCGGCCTCCTCGCGCTGCTCGTCCGGGATGCTGAGCCGGTAGGTCACGGTGATCCGCTCGATCACCAGCACGCCGTCGTCGTCGACGATCTCGCCGACGGCCTCCGTCTGCATGGTCTCTCCGTCCGCCTGTATCCGGCGCGCCTCCAGCGCGCCCCCGAACGTGCCGGCCAGTCAGCCACCCGCCGCTGCGACCACGTAGTCGAGGGTGGCCGCATGCGGCGGAAAGTCCTCGGGACTCACCCCGTAGTGCTCGGCGATCTCCGAATGGACCCCGAAGGCCACCGGCTCCTCTTCGCCGGGGAGGTGAGCCAGCCGCTGGGGCCCTCCGAGGCGATCGATTCTCACGCGCGAGACGTAGGCGGGCTCTGTCATAGGAAGGCCCTACCCGCTTGCGATGCGCGCAGTCTCGCCGCCGCCCGCGCGCTCGCCTCCGGGGGCGCCTCGCCCGGCGGCCCGCGGAGAAGGCCTCTTATAGTCCCGCGCCGCCCATGCCCTCCGCCGAGGACATCCGCGACGCCAACGTCCGCTACCACGACATCGCGGCGGCCCGCTACGACGCCAAGTGGTCGATTGACTTCGAGGAGGCCGGCCAGCGGCGAATGACGAAGAAGCTCGGCAAGGCGCTCGGCGAGGCGAGGACTCCCCGGTTCCGCCGGGCCCTCGAGGTGGGAGCCGGGACCGGGTACTTCTCGTTGAACCTGCTGCGGGCCGGGGTGGTCGGAGAGGTGGTGGCCACCGACATCTCGCCGGGGATGCTCGAGGCGCTCACGGCCACAGCCGAGCGCCACGGGCTCTCGGTCGAGACGCAGGCGTGCGAGGCGGCCGAGCTCCCCTTTCCCGACGGCTCGTTCGACCTCGTGCTCGGCCACGCCGTGCTCCACCACCTTCCCGACCTCGACAACGCGTTCGCGGAGTTCCGTCGCGTGCTGGCGCCCGGGGGGGCGCTCGCGTTCTGCGGCGAGCCCTCGCGCCGGGGGCATCGTCTGGCCACGATCCCCAAGCGGTTCGGGCTGATGGCGGCCCCTGCCTGGCGGCGGCTACTGCGCGCGCCGGCCCGCAACGGGCACGCGGAGCCGGGCGATGAGACCGCGGCCCTCGAGGCCGTGGTCGACGTCCACTCCTTCGTCCCCGGCGACCTGGTCCGGCTGGCGCGGCGCGCGGGCTTGGAGCACGTGCGCGTTAACGGCGAGGAGCTCGTGGCCAACTGGTTCGGCTGGATGTCCCGTACGCTCGAGTCGACCGCGGTGCCCGGCGAGCTGCCCTACGCCTGGTACCTGTTCGCCCTGCGGGGCTACCTGGCGCTCGAGGCCCTCGACCGCCGGCTGCTCGAGCCGCACCTTCCGCCCGCGTCGTTCTACAACCTGCT
>JACCZP010000411.1 GCA_013695885.1 Thermoleophilaceae bacterium
TCTTCTCGTGGCTGGCCACGCTGTGGCGGGGCGCCATCCATCTCACCACCCCGATGCTGTTCGCGCTCGGGTTCATCACGATGTTCACCCTGGGCGGGATCTCGGGGATCATGCTCGGGCTCATCCCGATCGTGATCCATGTGTCCGACACGTACTTCGTGGTGGCCCACATCCACTACGTGCTCTTCGGGGGCTCGGTCTTCACGATCTTCGCCGGCATCTACCACTGGTTCCCGAAGATGACCGGGAAGATGTACGACGAGCGCCTCGGGAAGATCCACTTCTGGCTGTCGTTCGTGTTCTTCAACCTCACCTTCGGGCCCATGCACCTGGTGGGCGTCGACGGCATGCCGCGGCGGGTGGCCGACTACGCGGACGAGTTCTTCGCGATGAACGCGCTGATCTCGGTCTCGGCCTTCGCCTTCGGGGCCTCCTTCTTCGTCTTCCTCTACAACATGGTCGCCTCGTGGCGGTCGGGCCCGGCGGCCCCCGCGAACCCGTGGCGCTCACGCACGCTCGAGTGGCAGATCGCCTCCCCCGCTCCGATCTTCAACTTCGACCGGATCCCGACCGTCGTCGGCGGCCCGTACGAGTACGGGGTCCCCGGCGCGGTGCACGGTGTGTTCGAGCCGGCCGACGCTCCCCAGAAGGCCCGCGCGCCCGTGGCCGTCGAGTGAGCGCGGAGCAGCCCAAGCGCCTCCTCGTGGTCGCCAACGAGACGGTCGGCGGGAGCGCGCTGATCGAGGCGGTCAAGGAGCGCGCCCAGGACGGCGCCTCCAAGGTGATCGTGGTCTGCCCCCAGAACCAGCCTCGTCACGGCAACGTGATATATGAGGACTCGGTGGTCGAGGCCGTCGGCAACCGGCTCAAGCTGACGCTGAGCGCGCTCCGCGAGGCCGAGATCGAGGCCATGGGGGAGATCGGGGACGCCGACCCCTACTCGGCCACCATGGACGCCGTCGACTACCACGATCCCGACGAGATCATCATCTCCACCCATCCGGAGACGCGCTCGGGCTGGCTGCGCCGCGACCTGATCGACCGGGTGCGCGAGGACACGTCCCTGCCCGTGCACCACGTCGTCGTGGACCTAGACGCCGACCGCGGCGAGGTGACCCACGTGCTCGTGGTCGCCAACCAGACCGTGAGCGGCGAGGCGCTGATCGAGCGCCTCGAGACCAAGGCCGAGCGCGGCCGCCACCGCTTCGTGGTCCTCGTCCCGCAGAGCGACGGCGCGGAGGGCGCGAGCGAGCGTCTCGAGCACACGCTCGAGGTGCTCAACAAGAACGAGCTCGAGGCCGTCGGCCAGGTGGCGGACGCCGATCCGCTCACCGCGATCCAGAACGCGCTCGACTACTACGCGGTGGACGAGATCGTGGTCTCCACCCTTCCGGAGGCGCGGTCGGGGTGGCTGCGGCGCGACCTGGTGGGACGAGTGAAGGCCACCACTTCGAAGCCCGTCGAGCACATCGTGGTCGACGAGAAGGGCGGAGCGGTGGAAGAGGGATCGAGCGTCTGAATGGAGTCGGCGTCGCTCGGCATCCAGGGTCCGGCCCGCCACGGGGGCCCGCGCCACCACGAGGACCACGCGAGCCACGAGGACCATCACGGGCCGCCCGAGGCCAACCGCTCGTCGCGCGTCGAGCCGGCCTTCCTCGGGATGCTGCTCTTCATCATCTCGGAGATCATGCTCTTCGGAGCGTTCTTCACCGCCTACTTCTTCATCAGGGTCGTGGGAGGCGCCGAGTGGCCGGCCCCGGGCACCGAGCTCCCGAAGCTCATCGCCGGGGTCAACACCGCGATCCTCGTCTCCTCGTCGTTCACCATGCACTGGGCGCAGACCGGCGTGAAGAACGAGAACCGCCGTGCGCTGCGCGCGGGCCTGCTCGCCACGCTCCTGCTCGGCAGCACATTCCTCACCATCCAGATCAACGAGTACGTCTTCCTCGGCTTCGCCCCCTCAGACCACGCCCAGGGCTCGATCTTCTACGGGCTCACCGGCCTGCACGGCGCGCACGTGTTCGTTGGGCTCACCCTCCTCGCGTTCGCCACCACCCGCGCCTTCCGCGGCCACTTCACGGCCACCGAGCACCGCGGCGTCGAGGTGCCGGGCATCTACTGGCACTTCGTGGACGTCATGTGGCTGATCGTCTACACGGCCGTCTATCTCGTCTGAGGGGCGGACGAACTAGGGTCGAGTCCGCTTTGCTCAATCCGCTGAGATCCGAGGGAGAGGCCTTCCGGCTCCTCCTCTACGTGCTCGCGGTGGTCATCGTGATCGCAGTGGTCGCCGTTGTGGCCGGGGCACTGCCGTAGTGGACGCTCCGGACGCGTCGCCGGAGATCCTGGCCGCCGACCTAGAGCTCGCCGAGCGGGTGGCGCGGGCGGCCGGCGAGGGACTGATGCAGCGCTTCGGGGGACTGGTCGAGGGGCTCGAGCACAAGGCGTCGGAGACCGACCCGGTGTCGGAGGCCGACCGCGAGGCCGAGCGGACGATCGTCGAGACGATCCGCGCCGAGCGCCCAGACGATGGCCTCCTCGGCGAGGAGGCGGCGAACCTCGAGGGCTCGAGCGGGCGCCGATGGGTCGTCGATCCCCTCGATGGGACGGTCAACTTCCTCTATGGCCTACGGGCGTGGTGCGTCAGCGTCGCCCTCGAGGACGGGGACGGCGTGGCCGTCGGGGTGGTCCACGACGCGGCGAGCGATGAGACCTACCGGGCCACGCGCGGCGGGGGCGCCGAGCTGAACGGTCGCGCCATCGCGATCAGCGGGCACGACCACCTGGCCACCGCACTGGTGGCAACCGGCTTCGGCTACGACCCCGAGGTGCGCGCGGCCCAGTCGGAGGCGTTGACGCACGTGTTACCCCGCTTGCGCGACATCCGCCGTGGCGGCTCGGCCGCCCTCGACCTCTGCTGGGTGGCCGTGGGCCGCCTCGACGGCTACTTCGAGCGCGGCGGCCACGCCTGGGACTGGGCGGCGGCCGGCCTCATGGTCGAAGAGGCCGGCGGAGCGATCGACCGCCTGGAGGGCGAGCCCGAGGGCCTGGTGGCGGCGAGTCCTGCGCTGCTGCCCGAGCTCATCGAGCTGGTGCGCGCGGCGGAGGCCGACGCCCGTCCCTCAGTGCGACCCTGAGCCACGAGAGGCAAGTAGTCCGGTGCCCAGCGGAAGCGACGCGTGCGTTAGCACGCGAGCGACCGCTGGGTGCCGGAATACGCCGCCTATCGCGGCTCAGCCGCCCTGGGCCTTGAGGTAGGAGACAAGCGCATCGAGCTCCGGCTTCGACAGGCGCCGGCCGTAGTCGCGCGGCATCACCCCCTTGCGAAAGCCCTTCACGAGGTATGCGTCGGGGTCTACGATCGACTCCCGGATGTAGTCCTCCGGCGGGCGTCCCGGCCGGTAGGTGCGGGCGGCCGGGCCGAGCGTGTTGAGCGACGGGCCGGCGTTGCCGAGGCTCCCGGCGTCGGCGAGCACGTGGCAGTTGCCACACCCCGACTCGACGAACACGCGCTTGCCGAGCTGTCCCTCGGGGTCGGGCTGCCCGCCGGGCTCCTCGAAGTAGGCGGGATCCTCCCCGGGCCGGCCGGCGGCCTGGGCCACGTAGGCGGCCACGTCCTCGGCGTCCTGGCCGGTGACCAGGTCGGCGGGCATCGCGCTTCCCCGGCGGACGTTCTCGATCTGCTGGCGGACCACGCCGGCCACCGTGCTCTGTCCGAGCCCCTGCCGGATCGCGGGTCCGAAGGCCTCGTCCAGGTTGGGGCCGAGGTTCCCGGCGGAGCCGGCACGCTCGAGCACGTGGCACTGGGCACAGCGGCCCTCGCCGGTGTACAGGCGCTTGCCGTTGGCGAGGTCGGGCGGCTCCTCGCCGCAGCCGGCGCCGAGCAGGGCCGACGCAGTGCCGAGCACGGCGGCCAGCCTGCGGGGCAGCCCCTTCGTCTTCGTCGTCCCGAGCGGCCTCAAGGCGTGCGCAAGATTACCCCCTGGAGGGGTCGGCGCATGGCTCCTCCGCGCCCGGCTTGCGCAGCCCGTCGAGGCAGCCCTGTGCGGCCGCCACCACGCCCCGCGCCACGGCGTCCCAGCCGTACCGCGCCCGCGCCGTCGCGGAGAGGGCCGCGGAGGCCGCGGCGCGCTCGCCGGGGTCGAGGGCGAGCCAGCGCACCAGCTTCGCGGCGATCTCCTCCACCGCTGCGGGGCCGCGTTCGAACGAGAGGAGCTCGCCGAGCGCGCCGGGCACCGACGCCCGCAGCGTGGTGGTGACCTCGGCCAGCCCGGAGTGCGCGGCGGAGAGGGGCAGGGCTCCGCAGGCCGCGGCCTCGGCGGCCACCATGCCGAACGACTCGGGGAAGGTGCTCGGGACGACCTGGGCCTCGCAGGCCGGGAGGAGGTCGGGCAGGTCCTCGTGCTCGAGACGGCCGGTGAACACCACCCGCTCGGCCGCGCGACGCCCGGCGCGGCGGTACTCCTCCCGGCGCTCGCCCTCGAGGCCGTCGATGAAGCTCGCCAGGTAGGTGAGCTCTCCCGGCGGTCCCCCCTCGAGCTCGCGTCCGCGCCGCGCGATCTCGCGGACGCCGCCGAGGTCGCCCTCCCGCAGGGCGGCGAGCATGCGCCCGAGCGGCTCGCGGTAGGTGCCGAAACCGACCACGCAGAGCCGGGCGTCCGGGACCTCGGCGACCACCAGCGGCCACGCGGCCAGCAGCAGATCGACGCCCTTGGAGACGATCAGCTTGCCCACGTAGGCCACGATCCGGTCCCGGCCCGGGTCGAGGGAGCGCAGCGCCGCGGCAGCGCCGGGCTCGCCGCCCCACCCGCCCGAGGCCCCCTCGAGACGCTCGGCGAGCGCCGCCACGC
>JACCZP010000043.1 GCA_013695885.1 Thermoleophilaceae bacterium
GTGGTGGGACCGCACACCAGTGCCCCGCGGGGGCTCGAGGCCACCTCGCGCGCCAGGGCCGCGATCGCCTGGCCGTCGGCGGCCGCCGGGCGCTCGACGCTCACCCACGGGCGCCCGTCCGGTCGCCCTTCCCACACCGAGGGGTCGAGGTCCTCCGGGGAGGGGGCCAGTGGCTCGCGCAGCGGGAGGTTCAGGTGGACCACTCCCGGGCGGCCGCCGATCGCGGTCGCCCACGCCCGGCAGGCCAGGGCGCGGAAGTGCACGGCGGTCTCGCGTCCCGGCTCGTGGCTTCCCCCCTCGACGAACCACTCGGCAGCCGACCCGAAGATCCCGACCTGGTCGATGGCCTGCCCCGCGCCAACGTCGCGCAGCTCGGGCGGGCGGTCGGCGCTCAGCACGATCAGCGGGAGGCGCGACTCGCGCGCCTCGACGACCGCAGGCAGGAGGTTCGCCGTGGCGGAGCCCGAGGTGGTCGTGACCGCCACCGGCCGCCCGGTGGACTTGGCGAGGCCGAGGGCGAAGAAGCCCGCCGAGCGCTCGTCGAGCACCGACCACGACTCGAGCCGCTCCTCGGCCGCGAGGGTGAGCGCGATCGGCGCGTTGCGCGACCCCGGGCAGGTCACCGCGTGCCGCATGCCGCAGCGTACGAGCTCGTCCACGAGGACCTGGATCGGGGCGTAGGTGCGGTTGACCGGGATCATGGGGTGGTGCCGCCGCCCGCGCCGACCCTCGTGCTCGTGCCGGGCTTCATGCAGCGGGGCCGGGCGTGGGCGCCGCTCTCCGACCGGCTCCCCGAACGGTATCGCCGCCTGTGCGTCGACCTTGGGGCCTCGACGTGGTCGGATCGCCTGGACGAGCTCCGCGCCGCCGCGCCTTGCGGTGCGGTCCTCGTCGGGTACTCGATGGGAGGGCGGCTCGTGCTCCACGCCGCGCTGGACGACCCCGGCCGCTTCGCCGGCGTGGTCACGGTCGGCGCCTCGGCGGGGATCGAGGACCCGGCCGCCCGGGAGGAGCGCCGGCGCGCCGACGAGCGTCTGGCCGCCTGGATCGAGAGTCGATCCATCGATGAGGTGGTCTCCCGGTGGGAGCGCCTGCCGGTGTTCGCCACCCAGTCCCCGGAGCTGGTGGCAGCCCAGCGTGCCGACCGGCTGTCGCACGATCCGTCCGCCCTCGCACGCCTGTTGCGCACCGGGGGGCAGGGAGCGCTCGAGCCCGTCTGGGCTCGCCTTCCAGCGCTCCCGACGCCACTGCTCGCCATCGCGGGCGAGCGCGACGCGAAGTACGCCGACGCCGCCCGGCGGGTGGCCGCGCTCTCCCCGAGCGGCGAGGCGACCGTGGTCGCGGATGCCGGCCACGCCGCTCACCTCGAGCGTCCGCGCTCCGTCGCCCAGGTCATCGAGCAGTTCGTCGAGCGGACCTCCCGGACTCCTGCGCCGGCTTCGGGCGACCCGGACTGACGAGTCGACCGTCCGGCCCGCGGCCCGGGAGAACCGGGCCGCGGACGCGGACGTCGACGGCGGTACGGCTACAGCGCGTTGCCGTCGACCAGGTGCTTGAAGAACACGTCCGGCGTGCCGCCGTTGCCGTCGAACGGGAAGTTCGACGCGGACGAGGTGAACGCCACGAAGTTCGCCCGCGCGCTGGTCGAGACCTCGGTGATCGGCGCGTTGGCGTGAGCCAGGTCGTCGCTGTTCCCGGTGTTCTTGTTGAAGTAGCACAGATTCGTGCCGCCCTGCGTGAACGTGATGATTCCACGCGCCGGTCCGAAGGCTGTCACTCCTCCGCTCGCCCCGGCGCCGCCCTGGGCGCCCTGGCACCCGTTGGATATCCGCCTGGCCCCTTGGGGCCCGCGGTTCCCGATGCTCTTCAGGTACGCCTGGCCACCGGCGTTGTAGGCCACGCCCCACAGCCCTGAGGTGCGGTTGGAGACCGTCGGGTCGTTGCCGCCGCCCAGGCTGCTCGTGCGTCCGTTGCGGCGGATGGCTATGCCGCCTCCGCGCTCCCACACCACGGCCGTCCCGTCGATCGAGTAGTCGGGGTTCGACCCTCCGCCGATCGACTGCACGCGGCCGCTGCGCGGTCCGGCCGTGTAGACCCGTCCGCCCGCCTGGAAGGCGACGCTGCGGCAGCCTCCGTCGATAGAGGGGTTGGTGGCCGCGGCTCCGACTCCGCGGGAGACCAGGTAGGTCTGGTTGCGCCCGAGGTCGCGGACGAACACGTCCGAGGTGGCGTCACGGTCGCCGGACGCGAGGTTCGACGCGCTCGACTGGAAGGCGACGCAGCGCGGTCCGCTGCGGAGCGAGCCGTCGACCGACGGGTTGACCGACGCGCCGTTGGCCTCCGCTCCGGAGCTCGAGACGCTCACCCGAGCGAGCCTGCCGGCCGGGCGCGCGGACTGCTTCAGCGAAAGGCCTGCCTGTCCTCCGGGGCGAGACCACACGAAGACGTCGTACGCGCCGTTGGAGTCACCGCCCACCAGGTTGCTGGCGGCGGAGTGGAAGCCGACGAGCCGGCCGAGGCGGTTGTCGCCCGATACCGACCCTCCCCCCGACGGGCCGTTGGCGG
>JACCZP010000073.1 GCA_013695885.1 Thermoleophilaceae bacterium
CGGTCGCCGGCCTGCGGCGGACGCTCGAGTCCCTCGAAGCCGCCCACGTCGAGGTCGCGGTTCGCGCTGGATGGTCGTGGAGTCGGATCGCCGGGGCACTCGGCGTGACCAAGCAGGCCGCGCACAAGAAGCACGCCGCCCGACTCCGCGCGGCCAGCGGCGTGGCGCCGGTCCCCGACGAGGATCGAGCCAAGCTGGTGGTCACCGGCCAGGCGCGGCGCTCGGTGCGCCTGGCACGACAGGAGGCCGAGCAGCTCGAGCAGCGCTACATCGGTACCGAGCACCTGCTGCTCGGGCTGCTCAGGGAGGGAGAGGGCCCGGCCTTCGACGCCCTCGAATTCCTCGGCGTCACGCTCGCGGCGGCCCGGGACGCGGTCGCGCGGGTGAGGTTGGGTGCCAAGGCGGATCCGCCCTATGCGGGATCGTCGGCCGAGCGGACGTCCACCCGCTTCCCGATCGCCACCAGTGCCCGGCACGCGATGGAGCAGTCGCTCCGCGAAGCGGTGCGCCTCGGCAGTAGCCATCTGGGCGTGGAGCACATACTGCTCGCGCTGGTCCGCACGGAGCGGGGCGCGGCCTCCCGTGCGCTCGACGACCTCGGGGTCTCGCCGGTCGAGGTCGACCGGCGGGTCACCGAGGCACTGGCCGGTCTCTCGACATAGAGAGGCAGCCTCTCAGGAGAGGCTGCCGCGCGGCCCGCCCGAGCAACGGTCAGAGCCGGCGGCGCTCGGCCTCGGTCTGGCTCTCGGGGTCTCCGGCGTGCTCGGGCCCCGGATCGGGCTCTGGCTCGGCATCAACGCCCTCCGCCAGCACGTTCGCCGCGACCGCCGGGTTGACCGGGATCGCCACGCTCGCGTCGAGCAGGGACATGGCCTCGCGGTCGGGGCGGTCGGGGAGCTCGGTGCCCTCCTCGCTCTCGAGCTCCTCGAGGCTGAGCTCGTCGGTGTCGCGCTGCTCTCGCGCCTCGTCGTCCTCGGTGGTCGTGACCGTGCGCTCCTCGGAGACCGTCTGCTCGTCGCGCTGAACGATCCGCTGCCGGGTGCTCACCCGCTTCGACGTGCCCGGCGCTCGGGCCACGTTCACGCCCGAGGCCACGTTCACGCTCGATGTCCCACCTCGGTCGGCGGCGCGCTCGGTGCTCGGCTGGTCGGATTCCTCGCTCACCGGACGTGACACGTTAACAACGCGTGGATTCACGCCGAGTGGGGCCGAAGCCGGAGGGCAGGCGCCCCTCCGCACGCGAGCGACCGAGGACTCCGCAATGCGCCGCTTATCGCGGCTCAGGTGCGGGTGAAGCGGCGGCCGGCGGTAGGCGAGGCGTCCTCGTCCACCTTCCGCCGCTGGCGCACCACCGGCAGGAGCGGGGCGCCGGAGCGCGCGCCGTCGCCGCCCGGAGCGGGGCCGCGCGCGATGGCGCCGTCCTCCCCGGGCGGAGCGCTGGCCGCGCCCTCGTCGCCGTCCGTGGAGATCCCGTTCGCGTCCTCCGCGCGGGCCGCCGCCGCTTCGAGCGCGGCCAAGCGCTCGGGTGTGAGCTCGCCGGCGTTCTCGTCCTCGATCCGGCGCAGCCACTCGGCGCCCTCCGCGGCCTGGCCGTCGTCGATGAGTGTGGCCCCGCGGGCCAGAGAGCGGTCGATCTCGACGAAGAGCTCGTCCACGAGCCGATCCTGAGGGACCTTCCGGATCGGCTCGCCGTGGGCGAAGATCAGTCCTTCGTTCTTCGCGCCGGTGATGCCGAAGTCCGCGTGGGAGGCCTCCCCGAGGCCGTTCACGGCACAGCCCAGCACCGCGACCTCCACCGGCTCCTCGTATGCCTCGAGCCGCTCCTCGATCTCGGCCACCACGGTGTCCATGTCGAACTGGAGGCGACCGCACGTCGGGCAGGCGATCAGCACCGGGCCCTTCTCGCGCAGCTTGAGGGCCTTCAGGATCTCCCAGGCGACCTTGACCTCCTCCTCGGCGTGGAAGGTCGAGAGCGAGATGCGCACGGTGTCCCCCACCCCGTCGGCCAGCAGGGTGCCGAGCCCGACGGCCGACTTCAGCGACCCGGTCCACTTGGTCCCGGCCTCGGTGATGCCGAGATGCAGCGGGTAGTCGATCTTCTCGGCCAGCAGGCGGTTCGAGGCGATCGTGTTCGGCACGCTGGTCGACTTGATCGAGACCTTGAAGTCCTCGAAGTCGAGGCTCTCCATGAGTGCGACGAACTCGACGGCCGCGGTGACGAGCGCCTCGACCGGGTTCTCGCGCTCGAGCGCGTGCAGGTGCTTGGGCAGGGACCCGGAGTTGACCCCGATCCGCATCGGGGTGCCCGCCGCCCGCGCTCGCTCGGCCACCTCGGCGACTTTGTCACGGCCCCCGATGTTCCCTGGGTTCAGGCGGATGCAGTGGGCGCCCGCGTCAATCGACTTGAGCGCGAGCGTGTGGTTGAAGTGGATGTCGGCGATCACCGGGATCGGCGACTCGACCACGATCTCCCGCAGGGCGTCGACGTCCTTCTCGCGCGGCACGGCCACGCGCACGATGTCCGCACCCGCCTCGGCGATGGCCCGGATCTGACGCATGGTGGCCTCGTAGTCGGCCGTCTCGGTCTTGGTCATGGACTGGACGGCCACCGGCGCGCCCCCGCCTATGGGCACGCCGCCGACGTGGATCTGACGGGCCGAGGCCACGACTTCAGGGTAGTCGCGTGGTCACGCCGGACCAAGTAGACAGGACGCCCGCCCGAGCTGCCGTGAACCATCCGACGCGCGCCCGCGCCGCGCAGGTCAGCGAGCGCACGAGCCCGACGGGGTCGCCGTGACGGCAGGTGCGGAGGACGTACATGACGTCGCACGCGGACGGTACGTCCCGGCGCGTGGCCGTTCTGCCCCGCTACAGATGCATTACGTCGCGCGCGTCTGAGTGGTGGGCGCGTGTGGCGATTAACGCGCGCTGGCCATGCAGTTCGTCGCCCACGCGGCCGTCGCGTGCGTGCGTGCGACGTTTTGCACGGAGCCGCGTCGTGCGGGGTACCGGAGCCCGATCCGTTCGGTCACCGCCAGCAGCGACGGGCGCCCGCTGTCCGGCCACCCTGCGCGACCCGGCCGGGCACCAAGCCCCTACCGCCCGGAGAAGAGGTTCATGAGCGACAGGAAGATGTTCACGATCGACACGAAGATGCCCGTCGCCAGGATCACCGCGTGGTCCTCGGTGCCGTGCTTGCGCAGGAAGTTGAAGTCGACCATGATCAGGAGGGCGGAGACGCCGTAGATGGCCAGCGAGATGATCGGGTTGCCGCCCGCGAAGAACAGGGTCATCACGATCGAGACGACGACCAGACCGAGGATGGCGATCGACAGCGGCCGCATCCACGGGGCGAGGTCCTTCGAGAGTGCGAACCCGAGCGCGCCCATGCCGAGGACGGTGAGCGCCGTGCCGCCGGCAGCCTGGGTCAGGGCCGAGGGCTCGACGGTGGCCACGTAGGCCACGGCCGGACCCATGCCGAGGCCGATGAGCAGCGCGATCGCGTAGAGCCAGCCGATCGCGAAGCCTCCGACGCGGAAGATCGGGAAGCGGTTGCCGCCGAAGGAGGAGACCAGCAGCATGCCGAATCCGGCGAAGA
>JACCZP010000078.1 GCA_013695885.1 Thermoleophilaceae bacterium
GCAGAAGAGGTCCAGGCCATCGTGCGCGCCTGCCACCGCGCCGGTGTGCCGTTCGTGGCCCGCGGCGCGGGCTCGGGGCTCTCCGGCGGCGCGCTGCCTGTCGAGGACGGCGTGCTCATCGCCCTCACCCGCCTGAACCGCATTCTCGAGGTGGACCTCGACAACCAGCGCGTGGTGGTCGAGCCCGGGGTGACCAACATCGCGGTGTCGAACGCCGTGGGGCCCGACCACTTCTACCCGCCAGACCCCTCCAGCCAGATCGTCTGCTCGATCGGAGGCAACGTTGCCGAGAACTCCGGCGGCGCCCACTGCTTCAAGTACGGGTTCACCACCAACTACGTGACCGGACTCGAGGTGGTGCTGGCCGACGGCGAGCTGGTCCACCTCGGCGGCAAGGAGGTCGACCGGCCGGGCTACGACCTGCTCGGCGCCTTCGTCGGCTCCGAGGGCACGCTCGGGGTCACCACGAAGATCACGCTGCGCGTCATCCCCTCGCCCGAGGACGTGCGCACGATGGTCGCCTTCTTCGAGGGCACCGACGACGCGGGGAGGGTGGTGACCGACATCGTCGCCTCGGGCCTCGTGCCCGGGGCCATCGAGATGGCCGACCAGCTGTGCATCCAGGCCTCCGAGGCGGCCACCGGCGTCGGCTACCCGAAGGACGCCGGCGCGGCGCTCACGGTGGAGCTCGACGGATCGGCGGCGGAGTGCGAGGCCCGCTTCGACGAGGTCGTGAGGATCTGCGAGGACAACGGCGCGACCGGCATCCGGGTGGCCGAGGACGACACCGAGCGCGCGCTCATCTGGAAGGCCCGCAAGGCCGCCTTCGCCGCCATGGGCCGCGTGGCGCCCAGCTACTTCGTCCAGGACGGGGTGATCCCGCGCACGCGGCTGTCGGAGGTGCTCGGCCAGATCGCCGAGCTCGAGTCCGAGTTCGGCCTCCAGGTGGCCAACGTGTTCCACGCCGGCGACGGGAACCTCCATCCCCTGATCTGCTACGACGGCTCTCGCGACGGTGAGGCCGAGCGCGCCGAGGAGCTCTCCTCGCGCATCCTCGACGCCTGCCTCGCGGTCGGGGGCTCGCTGACCGGCGAGCACGGCATCGGGGTGGACAAGAAGAAGCACATGCCGAAGATGTTTCAGGAGCCCGACCTCGCCGCCTTCCAGCGGCTGCGCTGCGCCTTCGACCCCGATGGCCTGGCCAACCCCGGGAAGGTCATGCCCACGCCGCGCCTGTGCGGCGAGGTGCCCGGCCCCTATCGCCAGCATCCCCTTGAGGCGGCCGGGCTGGCCGACCGGTTCTGAGCGGTTGACCGCGACCGGGGAGAGCTCGCACGCCGTGCGCCCGTCCTCCGCCGACGAGGCGGTCGAGGCGCTGCGCGTGGCGGGGGCCGAGGGCCGGCGGCTGCGCGCCCGCGGCGCGGGCACGAAGCTCGGCTGGGGGCGGCCGACCGAGGAGCCCGACGTCGACCTCTACCTCTCGGGCCTCGACCGCGTGCTCGAGCACAACGAGGGCGACCTGACCGCCGTGCTCGAGGCCGGTACGCCCCTCGGCCGCGCCCAGGCGCAGTTCGCGGAGGCCGGCCAGATGCTGGCGCTCGACCCGCCGCTCGGGCCGGAGGATGCGGCCACGGCGGGCGGGGTGTTCGCGACCGGCGACTCGGGGCCGCTGCGCCACCGCTACGGGAGCGGGCGCGACGTGATCATCGGCATCGGCGTCGTCATGTCCGACGGGATGCGCGCCCGCGCGGGCGGGAAGGTGATCAAGAACGTGGCCGGCTACGACCTGGCCAAGCTGTTCACGGGCTCGTTCGGCACCCTCGGGGTGATCCTCGACGTGGTGGTCCGCCTCCATCCCCTCGACCCCGCCCTTGCCACCGCCCGCGGCCGCGCGGACGACCCCGACCGCCTGGCCGCTGCCGCCTCGCGTCTCGCGCACGCGCGGATGGAGACGATGGCCGTCGACGTCGGCTGGTCCGGGGGCGAGGGACACGTGCTCGCCCGCTTCGGGGGACAGACCGCGGCCGATCAGGCCCGCGCCGGAGTCGAGGTCCTCTCCGAGGCCGGTGTGGACGCCGACGTGATCGAGGACGACGCCTCCGTCTGGGAGGCGCAGCGCAGCGGGCAGCGCGCCGAGGAGAGCGGAGCGGTGGTGCGGGTCTCGAGCGTGCAGGCGGAGCTGCCCCGGGTGCTGCGCGCCGCCGAGCGCGCGGGCGCCGCGGTGGTCGGACGCGCCGGCCTCGGGCTCTCGTGGCTGCGCCTGAACGCTCGTCCCGACCCGGCGGAGATGACCGACGCGATCGAGGGCCTGCGCGCCGAGCTGGCTCCCGCGCCGTGCGTGGTGCAGGACGCGCCCGCCGAGGTGCGCGCGGCGATCGACCCCTGGCATGAGACCGAGGGGCCGGGCCTCGTGCTCATGCGCCGCGTCAAGGCCCGGTTTGACCCCGCCGGGGTCTGCAATTCCGGCGTGTACGTGGGCGGGATCTAGTGCTCGGCACCGCCCCCGGCGGCGCAGGCGACGAGCGCACCGGCACGGCCGACCCCTCGGCCGCCGCGGTGGCCACCCCGGTCGACCGCGCCTTCGACGACACGCGCCCGCCCGAGATCGATCTCATCACGGACTGCGTGCACTGCGGCTTCTGCCTGCCGACCTG
>JACCZP010000371.1 GCA_013695885.1 Thermoleophilaceae bacterium
TGCGCGAGGGCGCCCGCGTGCCCACCCGGGCGCACGCCGGGGACGCGGGACTCGACCTCTACGCCGCCGAGGCCGCCGAGGTGCCGCCCGGCGGAAGGACCAGCGTCCCGACCGGCGTGGCGCTTGCCCTCGAGGAGGGCCAAGCCGGCCTGGTGCTGCCCCGCTCCGGACTCGCGGCCCGAAACGGCGTGACGCTCGCCAACGCCCCCGGGCTGATCGACTCGGGCTACCGCGGGGAGGTGAAGGTGCTGCTGCTCAACACCGACCCCACCGCTCCCTTCGGCGTCGTCCCCGGAGACCGCATCGCGCAGCTCCTCCTGGTTCGCCACGAAGAGCCCTTGCTCGAGGAGGTCGATGACCTCGGCCACAGCGCCCGGGGCGCCGGAGGCTTCGGCTCGACTGGGAGGTAGGGCTGGCCGATCGTCTTCGACTACTCGCCATCGTCCGCCCGCGCCCCCGGATGATGCGTTTGATGCGCTACGGTCGTCATCATGCGCACCACCGTCTCGATCTCCGAGGAGCTGCTGGCCACAGCCAAAGCTCGCGCGCGCGAGCGTGGGCAGACGCTCGGCGAGGTCGTCGACGCCGCCCTGCGGCGCGAGCTCAACGCCGACTCCGCCACGGCCCAGCGACCACCCGTGCCGATCTTCCGGGGAGGCAGCGGTCCTCGGCCCGGAGTCGACCTGGCGTCGAACCGAGCCATGTACGAGGTGCTCGACGACGGCACGCCGCTCGACGACCGCCGCTGAGCGGTGTTCCTGCTCGATGTCAACGTCGTCCTCGCCGCCCACCGCCAGGACCATCCGCACCACCGGGCCATCCGGGACTGGTTCGATGCGATGCTCGGCGGCGAGGAGCCCTTCGCCGTGCCCACGCTCGTGTGGGGCTCGTTCCTGCGCCTGTCGACCCACCGCCGGGTTTTCGAGGTGCCGACGCCGCGGGAGGAGGCGTTCGCGTTCATCGAGGCGACCTGCGCTCAGCCCCTGCACCTGGCGGTGGGGCCCGGGGCGCGGCACCTCCCGCTGCTCCGCCGGCTCTGCGACGAGGCCGATGCCGTCGGCGACCTGCTCGCCGACGCGGTGCTAGCCGCGATCGCGCTGGAGCACAGCTGCGAGATCGTCACGCTCGACCGCGACTTTGCACGCTTCACCTCGGTCGGCCACTCGCGCCCGCCCGAGAGCTGACCCCCTCGTGGCGGGCACGCTCGATGTCGACGTCGCGGTGGTGGGCGCAGGCCTCGCCGGGCTCACGGCCGCCCGCGATCTCGAGGCGGCCGGCCGCTCGGTGGTGGTGCTCGAGGCCCGCGACCGCGTGGGCGGACGGGTGCTCAGCGAGCCCGGTCCGGACGGAGCGGTGTTCGAGCTCGGCGCCCAGTTCTTGGGTCCCGGGCAGCACCGCATCGCTGCGCTGGCGCGGTCGCTCGACATCGAGAGCTTCCCCACCCATAGCGCGGGTCTCAACGTCTTCGAGTACGGGGGACGCCTCCATCGCTTCCGCGGCCTGGCTCCGCGGGTGAGCCCGGCGGTCCTGCTCGACACCGCCCGCGCCCAGGCGAGGATCGAGCGGATGGCGCGCCGGGTGCCGGTCGAGGCCCCGTGGGAGGCTCGGCGTGCCGGCGAGTGGGACGGGCAGTCCTTCCGAACTTGGGTCGAGCGAAACACGCTGACCGCCGGCGCAAGGGCGTTCTTCGAGCTGGCGGTGCAGGCCGTGTTCTCGGTCGAGCCCGAAGAGCTGTCGCTGCTCCACATCCTCTTCTACGCGCACTCCGCCGGAGGTCTCGCCACCCTGCTCGACACCGAGGGCGGCGCTCAGGAGGAGCACTTCGACGGCGGAGCGGCGCTCGTAGCCGCACGGCTGGCCGATCGCCTGCGCGAGCGGGTGGTCCTCGAAGCTCCCGTGCGCCGCGTCGCCGCGCGTGACGGCGGCGTGATCGTGTCGGCCGATGGGCTCGAAGTGAGCGCCGGGCGTGTGGTGGTGGCCGTGCCGCCGGCGCTGTGCGAACGCATCGCGTTCGATCCCCCGCTCCCCGGGCGTCGGGCACAGCTCCATCAGCGCATGGCCCACGGCGCGGTGGCCAAGTGCGTGGCCCTCTACCACGAGCCGTTCTGGCGCGAGGACGGCCTGTCCGGCCAGGCGGCGAGCGACCTTGGCCCGGTGGGGGCCACCTTCGACGTCTCCCCGCGCTCGGGGCGGCCCGGGATGATCCTCGGGTTCGTCGAGGGGCGCCACGCCCGCGAGCTGGAGCTTCTCCCTCCCGAGGAGCGGCGAAGGCTCGCCCTCGACTCGTTCGTCCGGCTCTTCGGCGAGCGCGCCCGCCGTCCCGAGGCCTACGCCGACCGCTTCTGGGCCGAGGAGGAGTGGAGCCGCGGCTGCTACGGCGGGTTCTTCGCACCCGGAGGATGGACCGCCTACGGGCCGGCTCTGCGCGAGCCGGTGGGGCGCGTGCACTGGGCCGGCACCGAGACCTCGCCGGTGTGGATGGGCTACATGGACGGCGCGGTGCGCTCGGGCGAGCGAGCGGCGCGCGAGGTGCTGCGGGCGCTCGGGTAGGAGCGGTCCGCGCCGGGAGCCCTACTCCCGCCCGCCGCGTATCCAGTCGCTCAATCGGTCTCCGGCCGAGCTCACGGTGTCGCCCGCCTCCCCGAGGATGGTCCGGAAGCGCTCGGTGTAGTAGTCCACCGCATCGCCGGCCTCGGCACGCGCGTCCACGTCCTGGTCGCGGGTGCGGTAGT
>JACCZP010000102.1 GCA_013695885.1 Thermoleophilaceae bacterium
CTCCAGCGCGGGGTTGAGGCTCACGCGGTCCGGGCCAGGACGGCGGAGTCGAGGACGTTCTCGAGTCGAGGCGGCCCGGTCTCCTCCAGCCGGCACACGACCCCCGGGCGGTAGGGGCTGCGGTCGAGGTCCTGGCCGGCCAGCGCGCCCTCGCGAATCCATGACCCGGTGTTCACGAGCCGCGGACCGCCGGGCACAGCGAAGCCCTCGTCGCCGTGGAGCGGACCGGGTCGGTGGGTGTGGCCGAAGAGCACGTGATCCGCCTCGATGCCAAGTCGACCGACCACCTCGCCCATCGAGGCGAGCCCGGAGCGGCGGAGCTCCTCGCCGGTGAGGTTCGCGGTGAACGGGCCGAGTCCGGCGCGGTTGAGTCCCGCCACGATCGCCGGTAGCACCACGCCGCCGAGCACCCGCGCGCCGAGGTCGCGGGAGGAGGTCCGGTCCAGGCGCTTCCACACGCGCGTGGAGAGCTGGGTGGCGGCGAGGCCCCGCTTCGGCGAGGAGCCCTGGGCCAGGGAGTAGGCCAGCGCGTAGACGGGGCCGAGGATCCGCTCGTAGTCGCCGGGAGTGGCCCGCCCGGCCGGCAGGGGGCCGACGAGCTTCTGCACCACCCCGGCGGCCAGGCACTCGACGCGCGGGATGGTCAGGTGGGCGTCGAGGTAGTGGCCGTGGGTGGCGTACACGTCGTCTCGCAGCCACAGGCCGGGGTAGGCCAGCTCGAGGCTCGCCGGCCGGAGGCACTCCGCCACCCGCTCGGCCAGCGGACCGGCGGCCGCCGGCTCCACCACTCGCTCGAGGCCGAGCCGCTCGCCCGTGACGCGCGCACGGTCGAGCATCGCGGACACGAGCTGCTGGTCGTGGTTGCCGGGGACGATGACCACCCGCCGGCCCTCGAACGCGCGTCCGAGCTCTTCGAGGAAGGGCCGTGCTGCCTCGAGCGCAGCGGCGACGGGCCCCTGGCGAAGCTCGAGGACGTCGCCGAGGAGGACCACGCGGTCGGCGTCCGCCACGGCGGAGAGGAGTGCGTGTCGAGGCTCGGGACGGCGGGCGAGGTCGGAGCCGAGCGTCGTGCCGAGGTGGAGGTCGGAGACGACGGCGGTACGCACGCGGGCATCTTCCCAGTACGCGGAGTCGGTGGTCCGTCGTGCACGCGGGCGGGCTAGCCTCGAGTGGCGTGAACTCCCTCTTCTGTCGGCACAACCGCTTCACCGCCGACTGCCCGATCTGCTCGAGGGGCACTCTGCTCGACCCCGGGCGCGGCGGCGCCCGTCGCGGGTCCGGACGGTCGGCCTCGGGTGCCTCGACGCCGACGCGATCGGGAGCCCGCCGTCCCTCGAGCGCCGGCGCCGCCCGGTCTCCCGGGTACCCGTCCGCGGAGGTGGGTCCCTACGAGGACGGGGAGGCCCGCCGCTATGCAGTGCGCCTCGAGCGGGTGCCGGGTGGCCTGCGGCTGGCCGAGTGGTCCGGAGGGGAGATCCGGCGGCGTGCTCCCCGCCTCGCGGTCGACGACCTCCCGTCCCTGGTGGAGGCGGCGGCGGAGCGCGGCGTGCTCGATGGGGCGGAGGCCGAGGCGTTGCGTGTGGCCGTCGTTGCCGCCGAAGGCTCTCTCGGACTGGGCGTGAGCCCCGGCCGCGCCGGCGACCTGCGCGACGAGCTCCGCGTCGAGCCGCTCGAGGGCGCCGGGCTGGTGCGGGTGGCGCGGTGGATGCTCCGCCCGGGCACCGGTTGGGAGCTACGCGAGGCGCCGGTGATGCTGCCGGGCGCCCGCTACCTCGAGGCGGTATCCGCCGCGGCCGCGCCCGACGTCGGCGGGGGCTGATCCCGGCGCCGCTTTTCCGTCGGGGGCCGGACGTACCTTCCACTACGTCCTGCCTCACCGCGAAGGGACGGTCCCGACATGCCCCTCTGCTTCATCGAGCCCACCCAGGCCATCCGAGTGATGGCGGAGTCCGTGGGCCGGGAGGCCCGGCGGCAGCTGCTCGGCGAGGTCGTGCGCGCGTGGGTCGACGACATCCCCGAGGACGAGCTGGCCTCCCACTACGCCAAGGCGCTCGCGGATCTCGACGAGGACGACCTCTCCCTCCTGGCGGCGTGGCACGCCTCTCTCGACGTGGGCCAGCCGGTGGCCAGCCGGGAGTTCCTCGTCCAGGCCTTCGCCGGACTGGGGGAGCACCGTCGCGAGGCTCTCAAGATTGCCGCGGGCTTTCGCGGCGAGGAGGCCTTCGAGGCGGGGGCGAGCGAGGAGTCGGCGCTCGACACTGTCCTGCCCTGGCTGTCCGCGGGTCGCGCCGAGGAGCTGGCCGCCGAGGCGCTCGAGCTCTACGTCTGGGACCGGATGGGCAACGAGAACTAGGACCCGAGCGCCGTGTCGATCTCCGCGAGCGCCTGTGCGTTGTCGCGGAAGTGCACCGGGCGCATCCCCACCTCCCGCGCGGCCTCGCAGTTCACGTCGAGGTCGTCCACGAACAGGCAGTCCGCGCCCGACACGCCGCCGCCGAGGCGCTCCAAGGTCAGCTCGTAGATCCCGCGCTCGGGCTTGCGCATCCCGACGAAGGCGGAGTCCACGATGACCTCGAAGATCTCCTCGACGTCTGGGATCTTCGACCGCCAGAGCGGCCCCCACTCGCGCACGTTGTTGGTGAGCAGGGCGGTGTGAAGTCCGGCCTCGCGCGCCTCGCGCATGCGCTCGATCATCGGCGGGTTCGGGTGCAGATGCTCGAAGTAGACCTCGCGGAAGCCATCGAGCGTGACCCCGGCGCCGAGGTGGGCCTCGAGGCGGCCGAGGAACTCGCGCTCGGAGATCCGGCCGGTCTCCAGCTCGAACAGTGGGTGGGCCCCGCCGTGTTCCTCGGTGGCCCGCTCGATGGCCGCCTGGAGATCCCCGACCGGGATCCCCGACCGCTCGTGGTAGGCGGCGAACGCCCCGGCCAGCGGGGTGGTCAGCACTCCGCCGAAGTCGCATATCAGCGCCCGCGGCTCGGAAGCCGCCACGTCGGTCATGTCGCCGGCCTCACGCCGCCTCGCGCTCGTCGCGGACCGTGACGTCGTAGGCCCCCAGCCCCTCACGGCCCTCCATGGTCCACGCGAACACCGCGGCGTTGACCCGCAGGCCCTCGAGCGCCAGCGAGGCTCCGGCCACCGTGCGCCCCGTGCCCCGCCGCGGGAAGTCCTGCCCGGGCATCCACAGCTCGAGCCCCGCGCTGCGCTGGCGGCCCTCGCCGTCGTAGAGGGTGGACAGGCGCGCCTCCTCGACGGACTCGACTCCCGCGGGGGAGAGGACATGGGCGGTGACGGTCTCCTGGCCGTGGCCGAGCGCGCCGCGTGGCCGCCGGGCGGTGGCGAGCACCGCGTGGTCGAGGTCGAACAGCACCGAGAGCGAGCGGACCGCGTCGAGCTCCTCCCAGGCCGGAGGCGTCACCGTCTCGGTGGCGGTGCCGAGGCCCTCGAGGCGCCGGCCGGCGGCGCTGCCGGTGACCCGGCAGACGCGCACCGTGGATCCGGGAAAGAAGAGCGGCTCGGACGTGGCTTCGAGGTCGAGCTCTAGCCGGTCCTCGAGGCCTGCCCGGTACCCGGTGGCGGTGCGGGTGATCTCGGCTCCGCTCGGGAGCGCGGTGGGCGTCGTGCCGTCGAACACGAGGGTCAGGCCGCTGCGCGCGGCCCCGTAGATCTGGCTCGTTGGGTCGAAGAAGGCGAGCGAGAGCGCCGGCTCGGTCACCGCCGCAAACGCGGGGAGGAGGCGTCGCGGGCGGTGCCCTCCACGTCCGGCTCGTCGCCCGGGCGTCCGGGTGCGGAGCGCTCCTCGGATTCGTCCCCTCCGCGCCCACGCCACATCCGCCGACCTCCTCCGTAGGCGGCCGCGCCGGCTGGACCGGCGATGCCGTAGACGACCCGGTGGGAGAGCAGCCGCACCAGCACCTTGCGGATGGCCGCCCGGGTGGGCGGCGCGAGCAGCAGGAGACCGAAGACGTCGGTGAGGAAGCCGGGGGTGAGCAGCAGTGCCCCGCCGAGGATGATCATCACCCCGTCGAGGATCTCGCGGTGGGGCACGCGACCCTCGCCCATCACCGCGTTGAATCGCCGCCAGACCCCCCGGCCCTGGGAGCGAAGGAGCAGAGAGCCGAGGATCGAGCCGGCGAGGAGGATGGCGATCGTCCACCACGCGCCGATCACCTGACCGACCTGGATGATCACGAACAGCTCGACGAGCGGGACGACGACGAAGAGCACGACCAGCAGCAGCGGCACGCGTCGGATGTTAGGGCGGAGCCCGTCGGGCGGCCCGCATCGCGCGGCGCTCGACGCCGCCGGGCTACCATCGAACCCGTGCCCAGCGTGGAGACCGTCGAGGAGGCGCTGACCAACGTCATCGATCCCGAGCTCGGGCTCGACTTCGTCGAGCTCGGCCTCATCTACGAGATCTCGGTCGAGGACGAGGACGTCTACGTCACGTTCTCGCTCACCTCGCCGGGCTGTCCGATCGGCCCGCAGGTGAGCGAGCAGATCGAGGAGTTCGTCTCCGACCTCGACGGCGTCGAGCGGGTCCACTCGAAGATGGTGTTCACCCCGCCGTGGTCGCCCGATCGCATGAGCGAGGACGCCAAGTTCGCCCT
>JACCZP010000118.1 GCA_013695885.1 Thermoleophilaceae bacterium
GCCAACACGCCGCGGCCGATGACACACGATCTGATCAACGAGATGCTCTCCGAGATGGACGTCGCGTGCACCAAGGTCGCCGTCACCGAGTTGCGCGAGAACACCTTCTACGCGGCGATCACGCTCCAGATGGACGGCCGCGAGGTGGAGATCGACTCTCGCCCGTCGGACGCGCTGGCCCTGGCGGTCCGTACGGAGGCGAAGATCTTCGCGGCGGAGGACGTGATCTCCGAGTCGGCGATCGAGTTCGAGCACGAGGTGGAGGATCAGGACGAGGTGGTCGAGAAGTTCAAGGACTTCCTCGACAACGTGACGCCCGAGGACTTCGCGGGGGGCTCGTCCTAGGGGTCAGGACGCCGCCGGGGCCCGCGACCCCGCCAGCTCCAGCACCCTCCCCACCAGCGCGTCGAAGCCGATGCCTGCGGCCTCGGCCGCCTGGGGCAGGAGGCTCGTCTCGGTGAGTCCCGGAATGGTGTTCAGCTCGAGCACGTAGAGGTCCTCCGTCGCGTCCTCGAGCATCAGGTCCACACGCGCGACCCCGGCGCAGCCGAGAGCCCGGTAGGTGGCGAGGGACAGCTCGCGGGCGCGCTCGGCCACCGCCGCCGGCACCTCGGCCGGACACACGAACGCGGTGCGGCCGATCTCGTAGCGGGCCTCGAAGTCGTAGAAGTCCTCGTCGCGCGGGACGGCCTCGACGATCGGGAGGGCCACCGGCCGGCCGGCCTCCTCGAGCACCGACACGGCCAGGTCACGCCCGGCCACGTGGCGCTCGAACAGCACCTTCTGGTCGTAGGAGAAGGCGGCGATGAGGGCGGAGGGGACGTCCGCCGGCGTACGGGCGAACTTGATGCCGAGGGCCGAGCCCTGGCCGGCGGGCTTCACCACGATCGGGAACTCGAGGCGGCGCTCGATGGCCGGAAGGGCCTCGGCCGCGCCGAGCTCCCGGAAAGCCGACTCGCCGAGCGAGAAGAAGTCCGGGGTGGCCACGCCGGCCTCGCGCAGGGCGTGCTTGGTCAACACCTTGTCCATGCTCCGGATCGAGGCCGGCACTCCGGAGCCCGTGTACGGGACGCCGAGGATCTCGAGCAGCTCCTGAACTGTGCCGTCCTCGCCGTCGCGGCCGTGGAGTGCGACGAAGGCGACCTCGGGAGCGGCCTGCTCGAGGCGGTCGATTAGGTCCGGGCCCACGTCGATCGCGGTCACCTCGTGCCCGAGGCGCTCGAGGGCGTCCTCCACACGCGCGCCCGAGCGCAGCGACACCTGGCGCTCGAGGGAGCGGCCGCCCTTGAGGACGGCCACACGGCTCATCGCCGGCCGGCGCGCCCGTCGCCGCGGCGGAGGGGGAGGATGCGGGCCCCGCCGGAGCCGGCCGCCCCGCCGTCCGAGGCCCCGCTCGCCGCGGGCCGCTCGCTTCCCCGTGAGGGGGCCCGCCGCCCGGTCAGCGTGCCGTACAGCGCCACCTGCTCGGCCACCACCTTGCCGATCCGCCGGATGCCCTCCCTTATCGCGTCCTCTCCCACGGCCGAGAAGTTCAGCCGCATCGAGCTGCGGCCGCGGCCGTCGAGGTACGCCGCCTCGCCGGGCACGAAGGCCACGTTGTCGCGCAGCGCGCGAGCGAGAAGGTCGGTGGTGTCGATGAAGTCGGGGAGCGTGGCCCAGATGAACAGGCCGCCGGCCGGCCGCGTCCATTCGGCCTCGGGAGGGAAGAACTCGGCCAGCGCGTCGAGCATGGTGTCACGGCGGCTGCGATAGATCCCGGTCAGCGAGTCGACGTAGTCGCGCCAGTCGGCCTCCTGGAAGTACGCCTTGACCAGGAGCTGGGTGAGCGTCGAGGTGCAGAGGTCGCTCGCCTGCTTGCCGAGGTTGATCTTCTCGAGCACGGGCGGGGGTGCCACCACCCAGCCGAGGCGAATACCCGGCGAGAGGATCTTCGAGAACGTGCCCAGGTACATCACGAACACGCCGCCGTCGAGCGCGTGGAGCGTGGGCACCGGGCTGCCCTCGTAGCGCAGGAGCGCGTATGGGTTGTCCTCGAGCACCAGCAGCTCGCGCTCGTGCGCCACCTCCACGAGGCGCCGGCGGCGCTCGATGGACATCGTCACCCCGGAGGGGTTCTGGAAGGAGGGGATGGTGTAGACGAACTTCGGCCGCCGACCCTCGCGCTCGAGGCGCTCCAGCGTCTCCTCGAGCAGGTCGATGCGCATGCCGTCGGAGTCGGTCTCCACCTGCACGACGTCGGCCTGGTAGGAGAGGAACGTCGGCACAGCCCCCGGGTAGGTGGGAGCCTCGGCCACCACCACGTCGCCGGGGTCGATCAGGGTCTTGGTCACCAGGTCGATCACCTGCTGGCCACCGGTCGTGACTACCACGTCGTCGGGGTCGCAGCGCATGCCGTCGGCAGCCATCACCTGGGCTATGCACTCCTTCGCCTCCGCAAGGCCGTCGGTGGGCCCGTACTGGAGCGCCCGTGCAGCCGACTCGGTGGCCACTCGGGTGGTGGCCGCCGCGAGGGTCTCCGGAGGGAAGGTGGACGTGTCCGGAAGGCCCCCGGCGAGGGAGATCACCTCGGGTCGCGCGGTCAGCGCCATCATGTCCCGCATGGCCGAGGACTTCATGACGCGCGTGCGCGAGGCGAACAGCCCGGCGTAGCGCTCGAGGTCCCGCGAGGTGGATCGCTCGGGGGCCGCTGGGCCCCGCTCGCGAGCCTCTGCGGACTCCCCGGTGCCCGGCCGCCTGTCGTCTATCGTCACCGGCCGCTCAGGCTAGCGACCGTGGCGGCCTCCATCTCCCTCCTCCTCGACATCGGCCAAGGCGCCGGGCTGGCCGGCGCCAGCGGGGTCCGCCCCTTCCTGCCGCCCCTCCTGGCGGGCGCGCTCGCTCGCGGCGACATCGGCGTCGACTACGAGCGCGGGCCGTTCGCGTTCCTCGAGTCGCCGGCCTTCCTGCTCGTGATCCTGCTGCTGGCCGTGGGGCTCTACGTGCTCGAGCGTCGCCGTCCCGCGGCCGCCGTGGCGACCGGGTCGGGCGCGGCCGACCCCGCCCGCTCGCCGGTCGACATCGCCCTGCTCGCGCTCGGCACGGTGCTCGGAGCGCTGCTGTTCGCCGGCTCGCTGTCGGAGGCCGGCGTGGAGTGGTGGCCCGGGCTCGTGGGCGGGGCACTGTGCGCGGCGCTGGGATACGCCGCGGTCGCCGGCCTGCTCGGTCGCGCCCGCCGCCGGGTGGACGCCTCGGTGGGTGCCCTGCTCATCCTCTACGCCGAGGCGTTCGCTCTGCTGATGGCCGGACTGTCGATCCTCTTCCCACCGCTCGCCCTCGTCGGCCTCGCGCTGTTCGTGGTCCTGCTCGTGCGCGGACGGGGGTCAAGGGACCAGAAGTTCCAGGG
>JACCZP010000133.1 GCA_013695885.1 Thermoleophilaceae bacterium
TTGAACTCGCGGGCCACGGAGTCGAACTCGTCCGTCGAGGGCTCGTGGAGCCCGATCCACACGAAGGCGCCGGCCTCACGCCCGGCCTCGTATGCGTCGTCGAGCGCCAGGTCGCCGTCGCGGCGCCGGCCGTCCTCGTACACGGCGCAGTCGACGATCATCGGAGCCACCGTGACCTCATCGCGCGAGATTCTGGCGCACCCGGCGCGCGTACTCGACGGCCTCCTCCTCGGTGGCCACCTCCCCCGCGAACCGCGCCTCGCGCAGCGCCGCCAACAGCTCCCCCACCTCGGGTCCGGGATCGAGACCGAGCGCCCCGGCCAGCACGTCACCGCGCACCGGCGCGGCGGGAGGGCCCTGCGCACGCCACTCGAGCGCCTCGGCCATAAGCTCGCGCGCGAGGTCGAGGTGCGCGCCGATCGACCGCTCGGCGCTCTTGCCGCGCGTGGCCAGGCGGTCGGCGCACGAGAACAGCGTGACCTCCACCTCGACGGGCTGGCACGCGGACAGATAGCGGTAGACCGCGGTGCGCGAGAGCGGCCGGTGGTGGACCAGGAAGCCGAGCTTGAGGTGATGGCGGGTGACCGCGGCCACGAACGAGCGCACCCGCTCGGCGCTGCGTAGCCGCCGGAAGATCCGCGTGACGACGTCCTCCCCCACGGTGTCGTGGCCCACGAAGGCCACCCTCCCGGATGCGAGCACGGTGCGCGTGTCGGGCTTCGCGACGTCGTGGAAGAGCGCGACCAGGCGCAGGCCCTCGCGACGGGTGAGCTCGTCGCCGAGCGGCTCGTCGAGCACCGCCGCGAGCGGCTCCGCCGAGGGCCCGAAGAGCTCCTCGGGGGCGCGCTCGAGCTCGATCGTCCGGCGCAGGACCTCCATCGTGTGGTCGTGTACGTCGAGGTGGTGAAAGTGGCTCTGCTCCACCCCCCGCAGGCCCTCGAGCTCGGGCAGCACCGCGGCCGTCAGCCCGAGTCGGGACGCCAGGGCGAGGCCTTCGAGCACCCGATCGGCCACCACGATGCGCCGCAGCTCGGCCCAGACGCGCTCGGGGGAGGCGCTCGTCACGCGAGATGCGGCCTCGCGCGTGAGGCGCTCGGTCTCGCGGTCGGGCGCCAGGGGCAGCTCGGTGGCCAGGCGCACGAGGCGCAGCGGCCGCAGCGGGTCCTGGGCGTAGGCGTCGGGGCCGAGCACCCGGAGGATCCCGGCGGCCGCGTCCCGCGCCCCGCCGTGCGGGTCGATCGGATCGCCACCCTCCAGCGGGATCGCGATGGCGTTGGCCGCGAAGTCGCGCCGTCCGAGGTCGTCCTCGATGGTCGGGCCCCGCAGCGCCGAGACGTCGATTCGGAAGCTCCGCTCGCGGTCGATCGCCCGCCACGCGCCGAAGGCCTCGGACAGCGGGAAGACCGGGCCGCGTAGCGCCCGGGCCACCGCGCGCGCGACGGTCTCCGGGTCCCCGTCCACGGCCAGGTCGACGTCCACGAGCGCCCTCCCCAGCAGGGCGTCGCGCGGCGTGCCGCCCACGATCCAGATCGGGTCGGGGTGCCCGGCCAGTGCCTCGCGCACCGCACGGACCGGCGCCGAGCCGGCGAGCGCATCGGTGAGCACGCTCACGCGTACGTGCGCCTCACCCGCGCGGAGAGGCCGCAGGTGACCTCGTAGTTGATGGTCGCGAGGTGCCGGGCCACCTCCTCGCAGAGGATGCGCTCGGATCCCTGCGCGCCGATCAGCACGGCGGGCTCGCCCTCGACCGTCTCGGCGTCGGGGCCGAGGTCGACGGTCAGGTTGTCCATGCTCACCGTGCCCACGAGCGGCCGGCGCCGGCCCTCGACCAGCACCTCGGCGCGGTTGGAGAGGCCCCGGCGCCAGCCGTCGCCGTATCCGATCGGGAGTACCCCGACGGTGGTCGCACCCCCGGCGGTCCAGGTGCGCCCGTACCCCGCGCTCGTCCCCGGCTCGAAGCGCTTGACCGCGGCCACGTAGGTCTCGAGCGTGAGCGCGGGCTCGAGTCCTCGCTCGGCCGGATCGCCCTGGAACGGGTCGAGGCCGTAGACGGCCACGCCGCAGCGCACCATGTCGAGGTGGGCGGCGGGATCGCGGAAGGTGGCCGCGCTGTTCGCGGCGTGGGCGATCACCCCGGGGTGGGCGGCGCGGAGCCCGTCCGCGAACGCGGCGAAGCGCTCGAGCTGCGCCGGGAAGTGCTCGTCGCCGGGTTCGTCGGCCGTCGCGAAGTGGGTCATGGCGCCGATCAGGGCGAGGCGGGGATCGCCGGCCGCGAGGTCGGCCACCCGGCGGGCCTCTTCCGGATCGAAGGTGCCCAGGCGCCCCATGCCGGTGTCGAGCTTCACGTGGACGCGACCCACGGATTCCAGCTCGCCGGCGACCTCGGCCAGGTGGCGGACGAAGCCCTCGCGCCAGGCCACCACGTCGGCGCCGGCCTCGAGGGCGAGCTGGGCCTCCTCCGGGGTGAGGGCGCCCTGCACGAGGATCGGTCCCACGAGGCCGGCGGCGCGAAGCTCGGCGGCCTCGCCCACCGTGGCGGTGGCCAGCCACGTGGCGCCCCCGGCGCGGGCGGCCTCGGCACAGGGCACCATGCCGTGCCCGTAGCCGTCGGCCTTCACCACCGCGCACAGCTCGGCGCCCGCGCGGAGGACCGACCGCAGACGGCGGCAGTTACCCTCGACCGCCCCGACGTCCACCCGCGCCACGGCGCGCTCGACGTTGCGGGTGCTGAGGGCCACGTCGCCGACCGTAGCGCGGCGGCCGATCGCGCGCCCCGCGCTGGGGGGGCCGCTAGGAGCCTGGGTCAGTCCGACTCGCGCTTGACGATCCCGCTGCAGACGAGCGGGGGGATGACGATGACCGCGACGGCAGCCGAGCAGTGCCCAGGAACGCTGATCGAGACCGACCCGATCCGGTCCGCACCGCTGAACGGCGACCCCCCGGATCGTCTCTCATGGGGCTCGGTCGTCTGGCTCCTGTAACGCACGTC
>JACCZP010000159.1 GCA_013695885.1 Thermoleophilaceae bacterium
TCGGCCTCGGCGATCTCCTTGAGCACGGCCTTCAGACGGTCCTCGAACTCACCGCGGTACTTGGCGCCCGCGATCAACGAGCCGATGTCGAGGGAGACGACCCGGCGATCGCGCAGGGACTCCGGCACGTCGCCGGAGACGATGCGCAGGGCTAGGCCCTCGGCGATCGCGGTCTTGCCGACTCCTGGCTCGCCGATCAGCACCGGGTTGTTCTTGGTGCGGCGGGAGAGGACCTGGACCACCCGGCGGATCTCGTCGTCGCGGCCGATGACCGGGTCGAGCTTGCCGTCCTCGGCGGCCTGGGTGAGGTCGCGGCCGTAGCGCTCGAGGGCCTGGTACTTCTCCTCGGGGTCCTGGTCGGTCACGCGGTGGGGGCCGCGCACCGCGGCTACCGCGTCGGCCACGGTCTCGCGCGACGCGCCGACGTCCATCTGTGGGTCGCCGGCCATGGCCAGCAGGAGGTGCTCGGTGGAGACGTACTCGTCGCCGAGGCCGCGGGCCTCCTCCTCGGCGCGGCGCAGGAGGTCGCCGGCGGCGCGCTCGAAGGCGGGCTCCTGGGTGGTCTGCCCGCGCGTGGTGGGCAGGCGGTCGAGCGCCTCGTTCGCGCGCCGGCGTACGCCCTCGGCGTCGGCGCCCGCGCGACGGAGCACCGGCGTCACGATGCCGCCGTCCTGCTCGAGCAGCGCGGCCAGCACGTGGTGCGGGGTGACCTGCGGGTTGCCGCGCGTGGCCGCGAGCCGCTGGGCCGCGGCGATTGCCTCCTGGGTCTTGGTCGTGAGTCGGTCGGGTGTCACCGCATCCGCAGGCTCCCCGCTCGCGAGCGTCCGACCGGCACGAGCTCCGCGCCCGGCGACGCCTCGTAGCGCACGAGCTCCGCGCGACCCGCACGGCGCAGCTCCTCGACCTGGCGCTCGAGCTCCGCGCGCGCTCGCTCGGCGCGGCGCTCGAGCTGGATCAGCCGCCGGCGCGTGGCCTCGAGCTCGTGCTCGAGCTGGAACACGCGCTCCACGCCGGCCAGGTTCATCCCCAGCTCGCTGGTCAGCTCCTGGATGCGGCGCAGGCGCTCGACATCCTCCTGGGAGTAGAGCCGGGTGTTCCCCGACGAGCGCTTGGGCGCGACGAGCCCGCGGGCCTCATAGATGCGCAGGGTCTGGGGGTGCATGCCGGCGAGCTCCGCGGCCACGGAGATCATGTAGACGCCGCGGACCCGCTCGGCGGCCATCTCAGCTCTCCCTCCCCTCGAACAGGCCCTCGCGGGGATTGCCGTCCATCACGTCGGCCAGCTCGTCGACCGCCGCCTGCTGATCCGAGGACAGCGAACGCGGCACGTCGATCGTTATCCGGTAGTGGATGTCACCGCGCCCGTGGGCCCCGAGGCGCGGTGGGCCCTCACCGCGCAGCCGCTGGACCGTCCCGTGCTGGGTGCCGGCGGGCACGCGGATGCGCTTCGTGCCGGACAGGGTTGGCACTTCGACCGTGGCGCCGCGGATGGCCTCGACGATCGTCACGGGGACGTCGACCTCGAGGTTCTCGCCGCGGCGCCTGAACACCGGCGACTCGTCGACGCGGGTGACCACGTAGAGGTCGCCCGGTGGCCCGCCCTGGCGGCCGGCCTCCCCCTTGCCGGCCAGGCGCACGCGGCTGCCGTCCTTCACCCCGCCGGGGATGTTCACCCGGTAGCGCTTGACCTGTCGGGTGTGCCCGCGGCCCCCGCAGGTAGCGCAGGGATCGGTGATCTCGGTGCCGGTGCCCCCGCACCGGGAGCACGGCTGCGAGAGGGAGAACAGGCCCTGGCCCTGGGTCTCGATCCCGCGACCCTGGCAGCGCGAGCAGACGGTGGGCGTCGTGCCCGGCCGCGCGCCCGTGCCCCGGCACGTGGGGCACGGAGCCTGGAGCGGCACCGTGACCGGCACCTGCCCGCCCTCCATCGCCTGGTCGAAGGAGACGTGGACCTCGGCCTCGAGGTCACGGCCGGGCACGGCCCTTCCCCGCCCGGGCGCGCCAGCGCCGGAGGCGCCGCCGAACAGGTCGGAGAGGATGTCGCCGACCCCACCCGGGAACCCGCCGAAGCCCCCGGCCCCGCCGCGGGGCCTCGTTTTTGGGTCGAACCCCGATCCGAACATGCCGCCGCCCGAGTCGTACTGCTTGCGCTTCTCGGGGTCGGAGAGGATCGAGTACGCCTCCTGGACCTCCTTGAACCGCTCCTCGGACTTCGGGTCGCCGGAGTTCGTGTCGGGATGGAACTTGAGCGCGAGCGAGCGGTAGGCCTTCTTGATCTCCTCCTCGGAGGCCTTGCGGTTGACGCCGAGCGTCTTGTAGGGATCGGTCACCGCCACGGTCGGTCCTCAGGCGGACACGACGACGCGGGCGGGGCGCACGACGGTGTCCTGGCTGCGGTAGCCCTTCTGGGCGACGTCGACCACGTGACCGGCCTCGACCCCCTCCTCGGGACGGGTGGCGATCGCCTCGTGCTGGTTCGGGTCGAAGGGCTCGCCGCTCGGGTCGAAGCGCTCGATCCCGCTGCGGCCGAGGGCCGCGATCAGCTCGTCGTGGACGAACCGGACTCCGTGGGCAAGCCCCTGCTCGGTCTCCCCGGCCTCCGCGGCGGCCTCCAGCGCGCGCTCCAGGTTGTCGATCGCGGGCAGAAGGTCGCGGGCCAGGCCGACCTTCGCCCGACTTCCGGCCCCCGCGACGTCGCGGGCGGCGCGCTTGCGGTAGTTGTCGAAGTCGGCCTGGGTGCGCTGGGCCAGGGCGAGGTACTCGTCCCGCTTGCGCTCGGCGTCGGAGGTGTCCCCGCCGGCGGCGCCACCGTCGGTAGAGGGCGACGCCGTCGCGACGGACCCGGCGGAGACCCCACCCTCGACGGTGGGATCTACTTCCTCGGGCGGACCGTCGGAATCCGCGGTCTCGGCCACCGGCTCGCCGCCGGCCTCTGCGTCCGACGGAGCGGCCGAGGCGCCGTCCTGCGGCGCCTCGGTCTCCTCCTCCTCGGGCACGGTGTCGCGCTCCGCCCTCATGCGGTCGCGCACCACGTCCTGGTCCGGGGTCGGGCGGGGGTTCGCCATCAACGACGCTCCTCGTCCACGACCTCGGCGTCGACGACCTCATCGTCGTCGGCGGAGGCGCCATCCGCGCCGTCGGCACCGGCGCCGTCGGCCCCGTCGGCGGCCTCCTGCTGCTGCGCGGCGGCCGCGGCGTACATCTGCTCGGAGACCTTGTGGAAGGCCTCCTGCACGGCGTTCGTCTTGGCCTTGATCTCCTCCGCGTCGTCGGAGGTCAGCGTCTCGCGCAGGTCCCGGATCGCAGCCTCGATCTGCTCCTTCGAGGACTCGTCCACCGCCTCGCCCAGCTCGGTGAGCTGGCGCTCGGACTGGTAGGCCACGCTCTCGCCGGAGTTCCGCGCCTCCACGAGCTCGCGCTCGCGGCGGTCGTCCTCGGCGTGGGCCTCCGCGTCACGGACCATCCGGTTGACCTCATCGTCGGAGAGGCCGGAGCCGGCCCGGATCTCGATCTTCTGCTCCTTGCCGGTGCCGAGGTCCTTGGCCGTCACGTTGACGATGCCGTTGGCGTCGATGTCGAAGCCGACCTCGATCTGCGGCATGCCGCGCGGCGCCGGGGGGATCCCGGTGAGCTGGAACTTGCCGAGCGACTTGTTGTTGTGGGCCATCTCGCGCTCGCCCTGGAGCACGTGGATCTCGACGCTCGGCTGGTTGTCCTCCGCGGTGGAGAACACCTGCGAGCGCCGCGTCGGGATCGTCGTGTTGCGCTCGATGAGCTTCGTCATCACGCCGCCCTTGGTCTCGATGCCGAGCGTGAGGGGAGTGACGTCGAGCAGCAGCACGTCCTTGACGTCGCCGGAGAGCACGCCGGCCTGGATGGCGGCGCCAACGGCCACGACCTCGTCGGGGTTCACGCCGCGGTGGGGCTCCTTGCCGGTGAGCTCGGTCACCTTCTCCTGCACCGCGGGCATGCGGGTCATCCCGCCCACCATCACGATGTGGTCGATGTCATCGCCGGTCACCCCGGCGTCGGACATGGCCTGCTTGACGGGCGCCACCGTGCGGTCGAGCAGATCGGAAACGAGCTCCACGAGCCTGGCCCGCCCGAGCCGGGTGTCGAGGTGCTTCGGCCCCGACTGGTCGGCGGTGATGAACGGCAGGTTGATCTGCGTCTCCTGGGTGGTGGAGAGCTCGACCTTCGCCTTCTCGGCGGCCTCGAAGAGGCGCTGGAGGGCCATCTTGTCCTGCGAGAGGTCGATGCCCTGGGAGGCGCGGAAGTCCTTCACGAGCCAGTCGACGATCGCCTGGTCGAAGTTGTCGCCGCCTAGGTGGTTGTCGCCGTGGGTGGCCTTAACCTCGAACACGCCCTCGCCGATCTCGAGCACGGACACGTCGAACGTGCCTCCACCGAGGTCGAAGACAAGGATCGTCTGGTCGGTGGCCTCCTTGTCGAGCCCGTATGCGAGCGAGGCCGCCGTGGGCTCGTTGATGATGCGCTTCACGTCGAGGCCGGCGACGCGGCCGGCGTCCTTGGTGGCCTGGCGCTGGTCGTCGTTGAAGTAGGCGGGGACGGTGATGACCGCCGAGTCGACGGCCTCCCCGAGGTAGGCCTCGGCGTCGGCCTTCAGCTTCTGGAGGATCATCGCGCTGATCTCGGGCGGGTTGTGCTCCTTGCCGCCGGCGGAGACACGGGCGTCGCCGTTCGGGCCGCTCACGACCTTGAACGGGACGATGCGCTCCTCCTCCTTGACCTCGGCCTCCTTGCGTCCCATGAAGCGCTTGATCGAGAACACGGTGTTCTCGGGGTTGGTGACCGCCTGACGCTTGGCGACCGCGCCCACGAGCCGCTCGCCGCTGCCGGTGAAGGCGACGACCGAGGGGGTGGTGCGAGCGCCCTCGGCGTTCTCGACCACGCTCGGCTCGGTGCCGTCGAGGACGGCCATGCACGAGTTCGTGGTCCCTAGGTCGATTCCGATGGTGCGTGCCATGTTGGGTGTCCTTCCTGCTGGATGTCTGCCGGATTAGGTTCTTAGGAAATCTAAGTGGCGACTATAGAGATCCTCGGCCGGGTCGCCCGGGTCTCCTACGACGACGGGGGTCCCCGGCCTCCGGTTCGGCCTTCGACCGTGCCGTCACGCGCCCGGGACCGGCAGCGCCGGGCGCAAGCGCGGGACCACCTCGACCGCGACGATCGCCAGGATGATCAGCGCGGCGCCGGCCCAGGCCACGGCCGAGAGCCGGTCTCCGGCCAGGAGGTAGCCGAACACGCCGGCGAACACGGGCTCGGAGGCAAGGATCAGAGCGGTGCGGGTGGGCGAGGCGTGCACCTGCGCGTAGGTCTGGACGTAGAAGCCGAGCGCGCTGGCAATCAAGGAGGTGACGAGCAGCGCCGACCACACGGTCGCCCCGCTTGGGGCCTCGAGCCCGCCGTCGGATCCGGCGACGAGCAGGCAGAACGCCCCGCACACGGCCAGTTGCACGGGCACGAGCGCGGCCACGTCGTGGGAGCGCACCGCCCTACCGGTGACGAGGATGTGGGCCGCGAAGGAGATCGCGCACAGGAGCTCGAGGCCGTCGCCGCGGAGGTTCAGCCCACTCGCCCCCGAGAGCAGCAGGAGCCCGAGCGCGGACAGCCCCGCCGCCGCCCAGGACAGCGGGGTGATCCTCTCGCGCAGCACCGCCGCCCCCAGAAGAGGCGTGAAGACCACGAACAGTCCGGTGATGAACCCCGCGTTCGATGCGCTGGTGGCCTCGAGGCCGAGCGTCTGGAAGACGTACCCGGCGGTGAGGAAGACACCCATCAGCGCACCTGCCCGCCATCCCTCGGCGGACAGGGTGGCGAGCCGGCGCCGGAAGACGAGTGCCATGAGGATCGCGGCGGCGCCGAACCGGTAGCCGAGGAACTCCATGGTGGGGAGCACGCGGATCGCGTCCTGGACCATCACGAACGTGAGCCCCCAGACGGCGGCCGCGAACACCAGGGCGAGCTCGGCGAGGCGGGCCGCGCGTGGGCGCGCGCGGGCCGCCGCGGTCATCCGCGCGCGTGCTCAAGCGAACGACCGTACGGGCAAAGCGAGAGCAGCGGGCACTCGGCACAGCGCGGCGCCCGCGCGGTGCAGGTGCGCCGGCCGTGGCGGATGAGCGAAACGTGCAGCTCGTAGGCATCCTCGGGCGGAAGCAGGCGCAGCGCGTCGTCGTGGGCCTCCTCGAGGGATGCCCCCGGACGGAACAGCCCGAGGCGCAGGCCCACGCGGTGCACGTGGGTGTCCACCGGCACGTCGGGGAGGCCGAACGAGAAGAGCAGCACGCACGCGGCGGTCTTGCGACCCACCCCCGGGAGCGCGCACAGGGCGTCGCGCCCGTCGCCCAGCGGCGCGGTCTCGAGCCACGCGAGGTCGTCGCCGTCGAGGGCCCGCAGGATGGCCTGGATGCGCCCGGCCTTGACGCGCGAGATACCACCCGGCCGGATGGCCTCCTCGACGGCGTCCTCGGATGAGCCGCGCACCTCCTCCCAGGAGGCGAAGCGCTCGCGCAGGCGCGCGTAGGCCACGTCGCGATTGCGGTCGTTGGTGTTCTGGGAGAGGATGGTGAGGACGAGCTCGTCGACCGGAGCGCGATGCGGACGGGGCAGGGGACGGCCGTAGGCGGCGCGCAGGCGGTCGCGGATACGCCGCACCCGCCGGCGGTCGGGGCGCTTCCACTCGGCGGCGGCCACGG